>JAFDFV010000404.1 GCA_019309665.1 Deltaproteobacteria bacterium
AAGTAATCAACACGCCAGCCTGCATTATTAGCCCTGGCATTGAACCTGTATGTCCACCATGAATATTTTACTCTATCCGGATATAAATATCTGAACGTATCAACATAGCCGTTTCCAACTATCCTATCCATCCAGTCACGTTCAATCCTCAGAAAGCCTGACCTTTTTTCATTTGCCTTCGGGTGTTTCAAATCAATCTCATTATGAGCGATATTGTAATCGCCGGTGATTATCAAACATTTTCCTTTATCCTTATAAGCATCAATATATTCAAAAAAATCCCTGTAAAAATTAAGTTTGTACTCAAGTCTTTCCTCGCTCATCTGTCCGTTTGGAAAATATATATTAAAAAAAATGAAGTTTTTAAAATCCATTTCAATAATACGCCCCTCATCATCATATTTTGATACGCCGATACCATATTTAACATTGCGTGGTTTTATCCTTGTATAAACCCCGACACCGCTGTATCCTTTCTTGACAGTGGAAAAAGACCAGTATGATTTATAGCCATCAATATTCTTCATTTCTTCTGTAAGCTGAGGTTCCTGAATCTTTGTTTCCTGTAAAGCAATAATGTCTGCATCCATATTCTTTAAAGATTTATGAAAATCCTTCTTCATCACAGCTCTAAGCCCATTAACATTCCACGAAATCATCTTAATATTTTTTTGGCCCATAATTAACTCCTAAACCTTCAACCTTCTACCTTAATTGCTTATAACAAACCGGCTGCACATGAGCTTCAGGTGTGATCGAATTCAAAACAGGAAACTGTCTGAGCGTATTAGATATCGTTAAGAAAGAATCCGGTATAAAAATGCCGTTTTTGCCCAATTTTTTGCCCAATTACCACAATTTCTTTATAGTTATGGCCGATTCTTTCTTTACGATATCTTATGCGTGAGTTTTTCATGATTTGAATTTGATTACACCTGAAGCGAATATGTTTTCAAAAAGCTAAATTGTTACAATTGCATTAATTCTTTCCAAAACCGGCGGATGGGAATAGTTTAAAAAAACATAAAACGGATGCGGGATAAGATTTGAAAGATTGTTAACCGAAAGCTTTTTCAATGCATTTGCCATGGATTTTGGATCTTGAGTGGTTTCCACAGCAAATCTATCTGCCTCATATTCATTTTTACGGGAAAGCATTTGCATTAAAATTCCTGAAAAAAATTCAATTGGTGAGTAAAGCATGCTGAAAAAAATAAGTCCCGCATAAACAGATTTTTGTTCCATGTAAAAAGCATCAAATAGTCCCTGATAGGAAACAAAAACAGACAATAAAAAAAACATTATTCCCATCTGGATCACACCGATCAATATTCTCTGCAATATATGTTTTTTCTTGTAGTGCCCCATTTCATGTGCAAGCACTGACACCAGCTCTTTTACAGTGTGCTGTTTAATTAATGTATCAAACAAGACAATCCGCTTGTGCTTGCCAAAACCTGTAAAAAAAGCATTTGACTTGGCAGAACGTTTAGAACCATCCATTACAAAAACATTTTCAAGGGAAAATTTTATAGAACGCGCATATGACATAATAGCATTTTTCAGGTCTCCATCTTCAAGAGGATTGAATTTGTTAAAAAGAGGCATAATCCATGTTGGTGCAATAAATTGAATAACAAGCATAAATATTGTCACTGCTATCCAGCAATACAGCCAGGCATTTGCCCCGGCATATTCAAAAAAAGCAAGTATGCCTGATAGAAGAGGTGCGCCAAGCAGGACCGACAACAAAAATCCTTTTATTAGGTCCATTATAAATGTGGACCATTTAGTCTTATTAAACCCAAAACGCTCTTCAATAACAAATGTAGAATAAATACTGAAAGGCAATGATAAAATTGTTTTAAATAAAAGCAATAAACCTATGTATAACAGGCCTGTCATGATATATCCAAAATTCCAGGATCGTACCCATTGATCTAATACTGGAAAGCCTTTTCCGAACCAGAATATCAGGATTAATAACATATTAAAGGAAGATGTAATCCATCCAAATTTTGTATTAACACGCAGATATTCCTGAGACTTGCGATAACTGTCTGCATCATAATAACCCTTGAACGATTCCGGAACCTCGGTCTTTAAACCCTTTAAATTCAGTATATCAGCCAGTCCATTCAATACAAAGTCAACAATAATTGCGGCCAGAATAATTATAGCTATGAAATTCATAAATAACCTTTATCGTAACTGTTCACGGTTGTCGGTTCACAGTTCACGGTTTTTTCAATGAACTATGCAACGATTGAAGCATTTTAGATATTGATTTCAACTCTTGAATTAATTTTTTCGCATCTAAATCAGAAAATATATTAACCTCTGGTATGTTTAAAGCAAAATTTGATTTCTTCATATTCATAGTGAAAAACATCCTGAATCAAAGCTGATATCACATCAGAACTTGCATCTGGTCGGCCTTTTTGAAGTATAAGCGTGTTGTCTTTAACTTTAACGCTTGCCAGGTGAGCCAAAACAGCAACATCATCAACAGATATTTCAACGCCTGCACCCAAAGCCTCCAAAGCACCCCGGCCTGGGAACTCATCAAG
>JAFDFV010000405.1 GCA_019309665.1 Deltaproteobacteria bacterium
AGATGCCGGTATATGACGAAAGAGGAATGGAATCTATAAAGCGCAACGGCCTAAAAATGTATATGGACGACCCGCTTACTACAGCAAACCTTGGGAAAATTTTTGTAAATTAAGGAGATTATTATGTGTGGCATAGCAGGATGTTTTGGTGCTAAAGACGAAAAAACAATAAACCGGATGCTTGATGCTCTGGAACACAGAGGCCCAAATGACAGAGGCATTCATATAAACGGCAAATCTGTTTTGGGGCATACACGTCTTTCAATTGTAGATGTGGCTCAAGGGCATCAGCCTATTCTGGCTGATTCAAGAGACAAAGGAATTATATGCAACGGTGAAATATACAACTTTCGTAAAATTCGAAGCAGACTTGCATCAAAATATCACTTTAAAACAAAATCCGATTCTGAGGTAGTTTTGCATTTATATCAGGATAAAGGCCCTGATTGTGTCAAGGAGCTGGATGGAATGTTTGTTTTCGCAATTTTTGACGGCAATGACTTCATGCTGGCACGGGACCCAATAGGCATAAAACCTTTATATTACGGTTACTATAAAAATAATTTATACTTCACTTCTGAGCTGGGAGCAATGACGATTGCAGGAGTAGATGAAGTACACGAATTTCCGGCAGGACACTACTACACTCCAAAAGAAGGATTTGTAAAATATTACAGAATTCCTGAAATAAGGGATGATATCCTTACAGATATTGATGAAACCAGTGAACTGATACGAAAAACATTTATTAATGCTGTGAAGAAAAGACTGCTGGCTGATCCGGAAGTTCCGGTGGGGTCTTTTTGCAGTGGCGGACTCGATAGCAGCCTCGTAGCAGCAATAGCAGCAGAAGAGATTCCTAATCTCCATACCTTTGTGGTAGGTATGGAGGATGAGAAAGGCGACGTTAGTGATGACATTAAAGCAGCGCGTATCGCTTCAAAACACATAGGTTCTAAACACCATGAACTGCTTTTCACTGAAGAAGAATATTACAATGCTTTACCTGTAGTTATCAAGAAACTGGAAAGTTATGACCCGTCTTTAGTTCGCTGCGCTGTTCCATGCTATTTCACGTGCAAACTTGCTGCGGAATATGTAACAGTAGTGTTAACCGGTGAAGGAGCTGACGAGCTTTTCACCGGCTATCACTATATGAAACACTTTCCGTTTGACAAGCTTAATATGGAAGCCAGAAGATGCATCGGCAATCTTCACAATATTAATCTGCAGAGGGCTGACCGTATGGGTATGTTTTTTAGCCTTGAGCTTAGAGTTCCATTTTTAGATGTCGCTATGGTTGATCTTTCTATGAAAATCCCCCCTGAATTAAAGATAAAAGAACATAATGGAGCAAAGATCGAAAAATGGATCTTACGTAAAGCATTTGAAGACACTAGCTATCTTCCTAATGATATCCTGTGGCGCTATAAAGTTCAATATACACAAGGTGCGGGTTGTGAAAGCCTGGGCGAAAAAATAGCACATGAAGAAATGAGCGAAGATGAATTTGAAAAAATCAAGGCAGAAAACCCAAACGCCATTATAAACAGCAGGGAAGCGGCTTATTATTATAAAATCTTCAGAAAATTTCACCCTCAGGATTCGATACTCGGCTCAATAGGAATCTGGACCGGTTTTGATTTTGCAGAAGAAAGAGAGAAAGTCAAAGGAACCGTTGATGGAGATCTAAAGCATGAACATGAAGAAGAAAAAGAAAGGAAAGTTGCAGCCGCCTGATATTTTCCCGTCTTTTTATATCATATTGATAGCCCTGCTCTGGGCTAAAATTTAAATTGAGGTATATTAAATGTCTTTTCCAACAAAATATAAGTATGTAATTATTGGTGCCGGCATACATGGATTGAGCACCGCATATCATCTGGCAAAAGAATTAAAACAAAAAAAAGTCGGTTCCGGCAAAGATATTCTTGTTATCGATAAGGCAGCAATCGGAGCCGGCGCTTCAGGAATTGCCTGTGGTATTATAAGAAACAACTATTTTCAGCCGGCCATGCGTGAGTTAATAGCTCACAGCGTTGCTCTATGGGAAGAAGACGTTGAAGGATATGGCTATCGCCCTGTCGGGTATATGCAGATATCATGTGAAAGCATGCATGCTGATGTAGCTGGAATTTACAAACAACAGCAGGAGATAGGATATGAGTCCTTGTTTATAGAGGGAGAAAAAGAATGTCTGAAATATATGAAAAAAAATATTTTTTATGACTGGCAGGCTAAAAACATAACCTCTATTTTACATGAAAAAAAAGGCGGGTATGCCCACAACACAAAGGCCCTTTACTGTCTAGCAGATAAGGCGGAAGCTGAAGGCGTGAGAATACTTACAGGCGTCAAGGTTACAGGGTTTAAAACAAATAAAAATTCTGTAACTGCTGTTAAAACACAAAAAGGCGATATTGAATGTGACTATGTAATTATTGGTGCCGGACCTTGGGCTAAAAGCTTCTGGGATATGCTGGACCTGCCTGATCAAATAGATATAAAAGATAATGATGGGAATATCCATAAAAACGCGAAGATGTGGACTTACTTGTGCCTTGTCGAGCCTATATTCCAGCGAGGACGGTTCGCTAATAACTGACGAAATATGGGGTGTTTATTATAAGCCTGATTTTCATTTCGGCGGTGTGCAGGGAGGTGCTGCGCCTTACATTGTAGAAGGAGAAGTTAAAGTTGATCCATATGGAATTGATTCTCCGGATTTTGTTGTAGGACCTGAATTTGTCCATATGTGGACATCGGCACTTGCCCACTGTCAGAAAAGGTATGAGAATAAGTATCAATATTACAAGAATGAGCCGTCTGGCGGCATCGGCGCCTTTACACCTGACAATTTTCCTATTTTCGATAAAATGAAAGATAATTGCTATATGATTCTTGATTCCAATCATGGTTACAAAATGATCGGTGTCGGCAAACTGGTTGCC
>JAFDFV010000076.1 GCA_019309665.1 Deltaproteobacteria bacterium
CTATATGATCACGAAGAACTTGAAGGTTTGTAGCCAGTTTTTTTACATTTGATTGATAATTTTTGGGGACCACGGAACCATCTTTACAGGCGAACTCTTTAATAGAAAAATTACGTGTTAAATCACCCATTTTTCCCTCCTTATATTTTGGGATTTTTTGACAAAGCTAACGTAAAGCTGAGTGGCTGGGCAACGATAACCGAAAAACTATGATAAAGGTAAAAACTACCAATCAAATATTGCCTTTCAAAAGCGGCACGGCTTTGCCTTAAGGTAGCGCCTGGTTAGCATTATCATCATTTGTAAATATTTGTATCTAAAGTTTTTTCCATTTCTTCACATAGGGATGATAGTTTGAGATAAAAAAATGTTCTCATTATAAAACATCTTTAGGACTTACGTTTTGTTATCATCTTGTGCAACAGTGGAAAAGACAGAGTTAGCAATGGTTTCTCATTAGATAATATTTTGTACAAGAGATTGTATATTAGGAACTTGCTTATCAAGTTGTGATTGATTAACTGTTATTTTTCTCCCTGCAACGATCTTCTGTCCAGCTGTTAATCTTGCAATTGGAATTCCAAGTGCTCCAGAAACAACCGATGCTGTATTTGCATCATTTACTTCATATTGAAACATTTTTTTGAATGCTCGTTTGCTATTTGGTGTAGGTGCGTTTTGGGGATGTATATGAAAGGAACTTGGAGTCATATTCCATACATTCCAAATTTCTTCGCCTATTTCAGTAACAACTGTTTTAAAAGCTGATGCAGAAGAACTGTTCATTTGTGTAAGCCGATTACCTATATACATATATATATCGGGCAATGCCATTCTAAATCTTTGAGAATTTAAAAAAAATTCTGATTGTTGTTCACCTGAACGGCGTGTAATTCCATAAACTAATGAAAGAAGTGCTTTAACAGCTCTTTTTGATGAACCATCAGCAGAAAAAGGAATAAGTAATCTGTCTGCCGCAGTCAATGCTATCTCTGTATATATTGAAAAACTTGGATTACAGTCTATAAAGATGCAGCAGTCTGAATAGTCCCAACTATTTTTTATATCTTCTATTAAATCACTAACCCATAAATGAACTGTTCTCCAAGCATCTTGCGGCCCTGGATTTGTCGCTCCTGTGACACGTGAGGATTGAATTTCCAATTGTTCATCACCAACTATAAGATATAAATTATTGGGAATTATACTGCTAATTTTTGATACTTGTGTTAAATATTTTGAGCCATTTTGGGGTGACATATAAGGGCTACTGATTCTATCTTCAATATATCCTGAAATTGTTAATCTGTTTGTTTGTGAATGGATTTCGTTGAGTCTTTGTTCTCCGTCAGTCATTCCTCCTAAAAGCATAGATGAAGCATTAGCTTGTGGACATAGATCTATAACAAGAACCTTTTTTTGAAAATTTTGTCTTGCATATTCAGATGCTATTTGAAATGTCAGATAACTTTTTCCAACACCGCCTTTGTTATTCCATATTGCATAAATACTCATAAATATATTCCCCTTTTTTTGAAAATTAAAATCATATTATTAAAAATCATATTGTTAAAGAAATATACTATAAAATAAAGTATTACTGTTAATAAAAATTAAATAAATTTAATACGATGTATATTCAAATAGTTATCATTACAAGGTAGGTTGCTAACAATTTAAATGTTAAGAAATAAATCAACGATATTAGCTATCCAAATATTATTTCTTGATTTGCATCGTATCTTATTTTTCATGAAAAAGTAAGAAGACTGTTAGATCAGGCAAGCGACGTCATTTTTTCCTTTAATATCTAATTTCCGGCTAAATATCAAATTCAAAAACACTTAACAAGCGCCATTTCGTTTTGAACCGCCGAATTTCGATATTCAATAGCAAGCCCTATTCTTTGGGTCTGTAGTACCAGGGGGAACAAAAGATTCTAAAACTAATTGCAAAGGGGAAAACAAGTATAAACAAAATTCTGATCGTCATTTGATATATAGTAAACCATTCGATTTTTCGGATAGATGTTATTGCAGGTGGATTTAAAATAATACGGAAAGCAAGCCCTCTTTTTCTGCCCCATGACTTAAGAGAGTGAGAGAAAAAAATTTCCTCGCCGGCATAGACCAGTTCACTGAAACCTCCTGCTGCTTCGAAACCTTCTTTAAAGCAATAGATGAAACATCCGGCAGCAAGGCCGAACTTTACAGATAACCAGTTCCAGAAATCTACAATTTTTTGAATAAATGGTCTTAATCTTTTGTCTGTAGCAACAACAACTCCGCCGCCACAGCACATTCCGGTTGATAGATTAAACAATGCGGTTTGCAGAAGATCCAACGGCAGGATAGTATCGGCATCTAAAAATATTAGATATTGCCCTTTAGCAATTTTTGCGCCGGCATTTCGCGCGCGGGAAATCTGGTTAACAGGCTCATATATTACACGGGCACCGTTCTCTTTAGCTATTTGTGCGGTATTATCCGTAGAATTATTGTCAACGACGATAATCTCACCATTGGCTTCAACTGCCTCCATAGCTTTCTTAAGGAAATTTAGAGTGCCTAAAAGCCATTTTTCCTCGTTATAAGCAGGGATTATTACTGAATAAGAAATAGTCATATCGTAATAGTTCACCACGGATTTTCACGGAATTACACTCATAAATCAAACCTGCTAATAATTCACAACAATGGGATGGTTCCCCACGCTGTGATATATACGAGATATTTGTGGGAACTATATTTGCATTTTTGTATGTTGCTTGCTGGATTGTTCCAACAGGAGGCATGGCAGCAACTCAACCAAGGCAATTATGCTGTTATTATAACCCACAAATAACTCATTCAGCTATCACATAATAGGGAACTATCCCACAACAATACAATTAGTTAGTGGCTGGACGAAAACTCAAAACACCTGAAATTATAGCCAGCTGGATGCTATTCTCAAATTGAAGATTTTTAGCAGTTAGCCTTTAGCTAAAAGCTAACTGCTAATGGCTTTTTTCACTAACAGTCAGCCGTTTTAAATTTAAATGCCCGCCACCTCTGGTTGTTAACAAGTTACTTTTGAGTTTTCAAATTTCTGATAGCGAATTTCACTGTCGGAACCTTGAGATAATAAATTATGATTTCATATTGTTTCGTTTTCCAATTACTTATTTTATTGATGTATCCCTTGCCGCTAAGTGTTGTTTCAAACGCAAAAGATTCATTCTTTTTAACACATTCATTAATATTCTGAATAATTAATCGTCCTGCTTCGATGGCCATTTTGTTTGGTTGGAAAGGCGATAAGCCTTGAGCGATCAAATCTGCATTTATGAAGTTCAGACATTCGGCCTCAATTGGAAGGAACTCATTGTCCATCGCACATAGGCACCGCGGTCCCATTTGTTTGAAGTCTGGTGGGTGAGCTTTCTATCGTGAAGGGCATCGGTCCACAGGTGATAATGGTTGCTCTCAACCAACTTTGGATAGAATTCGCTCATTTTCATTGCCCCTCCCCCATATAACGTCGAAAATGAGCTTACACAAAAGCCGCCCAACTCTTTGAATTCACGCAAAATCGGCGTGGCTTTTGTGGCCAGCTCCATTTTTTTGTTCGGCTATCTCATGCCACTTTGCGATATTGGGTCACTTCCACTTGACGATGTATATTTTTAGCTTCTTCCACCATACTTTCAACGTTTGCAGCTACTTCGTCAGAAAGCCACTCGTTTCCACATAACGAACAAAGTGTTGCTGGTACGTTTCTGATCACCACCAGAGTATCTTTCATATCTACCGTAAATGTTGTGGTTCCCTGTTTTTTAAGCCCTCCACAAAGTGGACAAATATTTTTGGTTGAACTCATTACCTCCTCCTGGTTTTCAAGTCTGTTTCAAAGTGTTCTTCATCTGGCCAATAAGCTGTGATTAAGAATATCTTTTGCTCGGTAAGATCATAGGCAATAACTGCATGCAATGGCTGATTTTGCCATATTCCGTAGAATAATCCACTTGGGAAAGGTTTGTTATCAGGATAATTTTCAATCATCTCTCCTGTACAAATGATATGTTTTACAGATGCTCTGCTGATCCCCTTCTCCAACATCCTCTTTAGAGCATGTGCAGACCATTCTATTCTACCTTGCTGGATTATATCGACCAATTGGTCATGATTCATTGTCTACTTTTTCCCTATTTTAATTTCATGGTGAACTTGGTAAAGCTTGCTTTCGCGTTGCCGAACCCCCAAACCCCGCAGTTAGCGCCGCAGAGCCTCTTTCCGTCGTCTGCATTTTATGGTTAGCAATTTTTCAATTCTCTTTCTTCATATCAGCCTCTGCAAACTTATTAAGTTCTGCAAATCCCATGAGCTTGTTTGTGGCAAGTCCATTTTGAGTTATCAGATCCAAATCAGTCGAAATTGCTTGCAGACATGCCGCGATAGTTATTTTGTGGCATTTATCGAAGATGTCGCAGTCTAAACACTTATACGGTGGTTCCCCGTGAAGCATATCTTCTGCCTGCTGCCCAAAACATTCTTTAGAATCCCATTCGTTTTTCATTATAATTTCCAAGGTTGCGAACGTAAAGCTGAGTGGCTGGGCAACGATAACCGAAAATCTATGGTAAAGGTAAAAACTACCGGTCAAATACTACCTTCCAAAAGCGGCACGGCTTTGCCCAGTCCATCTCAAGCGCTTGGTTCGGCCTTGCCGTTCATTTTCATTTCTTGCGGTGAATCTCATCATGACAAACGGTGCATACGGTAATGAGATTGCTTTCTGTATTTTCACCACCTTCCGCGTGGGGTTTCCGGTGATGTAATTCCAAATGACGAGGGTCGGAACGGTTCCACAACTCGTGGGACCAATTGCATGCAGTACACTTGTAATTGTCCCTCCGAAGCACATTTCTCTTTACAGGATCAGGAATGTGCCGGTCATGCTCTGGGCTTTGCCGATCCGCCTCAAGTAAATAAACAGCAACTTCAAGATCAGGGCGTCCGGTATTTTGGGTGACTACCGGCCAACCGTATTCAGTACGTAACTCTCTGACTCTCCTTGCCCATTCCGACCTGTCTTTTGCCAAGTACTTCAATTCCTCGCCGGTTACTTTCCGGCCTACATTTTTCCTCAAATACTTTAAAATTTGTCGCGGACAGCGATATTCTCTCTTCTTATTTCGTTGGCCAGATTCCAACGATGGGCCGCATCTTTATCCTGAACGGCAAAGGTTTATTAGAAGCCCAACTCACCATCTTCAATTTGAAGTGCTAAAGAAAGAGCTAATGCATTCCGAAGCATAAATGAACCGTAATTTATTGCAAGATCAAGAAGATGTTCAGAAGCTTTATGACTCCATTCTCCATTATCGACAAGTAGTTTCTTAATCTCATCAATTATGTTTTTTGATGGCTCAGACATTTCGTTTGTCGATTGCCTTAACAAGGCACGATATTCTTCAGTAAGTCCTTTAATTTTAATTGTATTCATATATATACTTCCTCGTCTCAACAATTATTCTTTGAAAACATTTTGTAGATGCCATTCAAGATTAGACGCTAATGGTAAAAATTTCTGAGGTTTAATAATTGCCTTATCATGATAGATGCAAATCATTTTTTTTATTTTTTTGTCTTGTGATGTCAATAAATGAGATGAGACAGCAACTCGTAATTTATTTGTTATGGTAATTATCCCTCGATCAAAAAGACGGTCAAATGTGGCACTAAGGCATAAACCGTTGCGGGGATCTGTTCTATCATCCTCAGAAACGCTCCATGGTATAATATGACTTGCTACTAAACATTCTTTAATTTTTAATCCGGTAATACAGCAAGTATTCTCATAATTACTAAGAATTGCTTGACGAAAAAATGTTTGGTGGATACGGGATTTTTGAGTTGTTATCTTCTCCGAAGGGCCAGTAGGAGGAGATATATCTATCTCGATTTTGTTTTGTTGTGTAACTTTTTTCCCAAACTCATCTTTCAAAAAATTTGCTTCCGTGACAAGTTGGTTCCAATCGTTATGAAATTCCTCCCATATTTTGCGATCTAATTTACTGGTATGTAAAAGGCCAGACACTTTTTGTTTGCGAAGTTCCGGATCAAGTGAGCCAAAATTGCCCAATTTTCTGGCGATGCTTGCAGGAGATCGTTTCAAAATATGGGCAAGTTCAATGGCATCAGGATTGTTTGCTTTCGTCTTCTTAAATGGGATTCGGCAATAAAGATCAAAAGCAAGAATCAACTCTTCCCTTGTCCAAAGGGTTCCATACTTTTCTGGTTTTCCATGATTGTTCATTTATTTCAGTGTTGGTTTTATTGGTCAGTTGTTTTATTCGCATGCAAAAGGAATGTCAGGAAAACTTTGGAAGCGTGCGGCTTCCCTGTGAGTGATTGGCCGATGCTGCTCAGGATGCAAATAGCGCCCTTTTTCCGGTTTAAAAAATTCTGTGCGTATTGTAACTGAAGGTTTATCCCACCAAAGCCTGCCAAACAAATCAGTGCCACCTGATTTTTTTCTGATCCAACACTTCGGCGTTAACTCAGGAGCAATTCGTTGCAAATCAAAACGATTCATTCCTTCGCGCGGAATTGCCCTATACCTTTTTCGACTGAGTTCGGTAGGATTCCTTCCAAAGTGTAAATCAAGCGGTGGCGGAACATTTCTGATTTCAGTTCCTTCCGGAGCCGGCAAGTCATCAATAGCATCTTTTACAGTTTGCCATTTCTTCAATTTAGATAAATATTCCCCGCCATTAAAAGGAAGAGTCAACTGTTTATTGTTACCATTGCCATTAGGATTAAAGTGGGTTTTACGTGGAGGAAACAAAATGGAAGGGTTTGTAAAGTTACAACCGATAATGAATGCTCGCGTACGGGTTTGTGGAACACCGTAGTCGGCAGCTATTAATTTGCCTTGGCAAATATTAAACCCGAGGGATTCAGCAGCACCAACTATCTCTCCATTTTCAAAAGTTCCAAGTAGCTGAGGAACGTTTTCCATAACAAAAACAGATGCTCCACACCTTTTTACAACTTCAAGAAAAGGGCGCCATAATTCCTTTCTAGGATCGTTTTCACGGTTTTTGTTTAGGAGACTGAAGCCTTGACATGGTGGACCACCTATCACAACATCCACTTGCGGTATTTGAATTTGTTGATTTTCTAATATTTCAACAATATCACCTGAAACTGAATGTGGCCCGAAATTCTCATTGTATGTATCAACGCAATATTGATTAAAATCATTGGCCCAAACCGATTGAAAGGGTTGCCCGAAAAACTCTGAAAAACCTAAAGACATCCCTCCCGCTCCTGAAAATAAATCTATAAGACGGTAACGTTTTGAGTCTTTTATCAATTCTCCAGAACAACGGGAAGAATAGGTCACCTCATCTTCTTTTAATATAAATGATTTTTCTATTTTTAACGTATTTTCAAAATGATACATGCTCAAAATCCGTAATTGGTAAAATCAATTTTTTAATTGGGAT
>JAFDFV010000406.1 GCA_019309665.1 Deltaproteobacteria bacterium
GTATCGGCTGGATGCTGATAAGGATAAATTGTAACAGTTCATGGTTACCAATAAACCTGTAACTTCTCAATAAATCCGGGTAAATTACATGATACAAGACTCGCCCACTGATAATAAAATGTAAGAATATCTGAAACTCGCCCAAGTGAGCCTAAAGAAAAAACAGTGGCCAATCCTTTTAATACATATTGGTTAAGCGATAGATCAGATGCTTTAAAGATAAATTTTCTTATGCGCTGTTTTTTCTTAAAGCTCACTAAGATGCTCAAACAGTCAGCTATTTTACATTTCATCACCAGCGGACTCGTTTTTTTATCTTTAGCAAAACTTTTTGAGAAATTACAAAAATTTTAAAGAACATCGTAATATTAATGGAAAAACAATTTATAATTGATGATTTTAAAATAGGCGAAGCATGGCGTCTGTTTAAAATTATGGGAGAATTCGTTGAAGGTATTGAGAGGCTTCACGATATTGGCCCTGCGGTGACTATTTTCGGTTCAGCCAGGATTAAAGAAGATGATCCAATCTATAAGAAAACCGAAGAAATAGCGGCTCTTTTTGTCAAAAGCAATTTTGCTGTAATAACCGGCGGAGGGGGAGGCGTCATGGAAGCGGGAAACAAAGGGGCTCTAAAAGCAGGAGGCACCTCTGTTGGAATGAACATTGTCCTTCCGTTTGAACAAAAACCAAATGACTATTCAAATATCAAGCTTGAGTTCAAATATTTCTTCATCCGCAAGGTTATGTTTGTGAAATATGCCACTGCATATATTATTATGCCGGGCGGTTTCGGTACCCTGGACGAACTCTTTGAAGCTATTACGCTTATTCAAACACACCGCATTAAACCCTTCCCTGTTATACTGGTGGGAACTGATTACTGGTCAGGACTGTTAGAATGGATCAAGGCTACCTTGCTTGAACATCATAAGATATCTGATAATGATCTTGATATCCTGCAAACCATGGATGATCCTGAAGAAATCGTCAGGGCAGTACAAAAAGTGGTAATTATTTGAAATGTTTATCAGTTGCATTAAATATTTCTTTATAACAATATTCTGCACAACACTTTTTATATTTACAGGTGTATTATGCGGCCATGCTGACATATACTCATATATTGACAGCGATGGAGTACTTCATTTTACCAATGTGCCGACATCATCAAACTATAAATTCTATCTAAGTGAAAACCCTTCAAAGGCCTCAAACAAATATTCAACAAGCAAGTATGACCATTTTATATCTGAAGCATCAATAAGATACGGCGTTTCTTTCCCCCTGCTGAAAGCTCTCATAAAAATTGAGTCGGATTTTAATCCTAAAGCTGTTTCAAAAGCCGGGGCAATGGGACTTATGCAGATAATGCCTGAAAATTTTGATGCTCTTAAAATCACCAATCCATTTAATCCACGAGAAAATATTCTGGGAGGCACACTTTATTTAAAACAATTAATGATCCGTTTTGAAGGCAAGCTGCCTCTTGCACTGGCTGCTTATAATGCCGGCCCCAATAGAGTCGCGCGCTACAAAAGAATCCCTCCTATAAAAGAAACAGAGAATTATGTGAAGAAAATTATGGAATCATATTATCTCTATAAAAACCACTAAAAGCCCGCCCTGGCACTGTTTACTCAATCAGGAAAAACCCCTTACGTTTAATCAAACGAGGTGTGATAAGATAAGAAGGGTTTTGGACGATAATAAAATCGGTAAAATAAAGGGAGTGTTAAACTAATGGAAATCTCAATTACATTGCTGAACTTTGGTTATGCAATAACCGGAACTTTTTTGACCCTGGTGTTTATGATGATAGGTTATAAAATGTTTGACAGGATGACCCCGTTTAATACGTCAAAACAGTTAGCAGAGAAAAATATTGCAGTAGGAATCGTAGTTGGTTCAATATTTGTCGGCCTTGGAATTGCTGTTGGTCTGGTCATTGGTATGGCTCTAAACTAATCTTCCTCCTTCTGGCCTTGTGAAATTAATTATCTGAAAGTCTATAAATATTGGGAAGAAACATTTCCTGGGAATTGGCATGCTATCTTATTTGAACATCAATTCTTTTTCTACCCCAGTTAAGTGCTTTTTGGTGAGAATTAAAAAAGGCATCAAGACGATATTTGCCTTTTATAGCTCCCCCCCTGTCTTCAACTACACCATACCCATAGCCCGGGATATATAACCTGGTACCAAAAGGATAATATCGGGTATCCGCTGCAATAGTACCATCTTCGGATAGCCAGAGCCACGGGAAGATAATTCTTATTGGAATTATCCAGGGATGAATTAAGCTATTAATAGAAAAAAGCCCCGGAGTAGGCTCATGCGGCTTTGTACCGCTGGCAGTCCGGCCGGTATATGGCCGCCCTTTGCGTTTGCCGGCGCTTACATATCGATTCCAGAAATTAAGCTTCAAATACTTCCAGCTTCCCCGTTCCCATCCACAGCATTTCCCGCATCCGCAGTAGCCGGTAATCTCCATCTTTTGTACTACAGGTTTAGAACATCCATAAAATAAAAAAGTAAACAATAACAGTAAGCATCAGTAAAATTAATAAAATAAAATATTTACTTCTTGCATTCAACTTCAAAATAACCGGCAAAGCAAGGGAAAAAATTATGTCATTAGTAACTGCAGACAATTTGGAAAAAACTTACCAGATCGGTGAAATTACAGTTAAGGCCATTCGAGGTGTAAATTTCAGCATCGAGCCGGCATCCTTTGTTTCATTTGTCGGACCCTCCGGCAGCGGTAAAAGCACACTGCTCAATATGATTGGCTGCCTCGATCCGCCTACAGGCGGGTCTTTACATGTTGCGGACCAGAATATAGCCCGTCTGAACCGTAAGCAGGCTGCGCGCTTCAGGGGCGAACATATCGGTTTTGTGTTCCAGGACTTTAACCTGATTCCGGTGTTGACGGTCTTTGAAAACGTGGAATATCCGTTACTCATGGTGCAAAACTGGCCTGAACAAAAGCGCAAAAAGCAGGTGAACGATCTGCTCGAAGCCGTTGGCATGGGGGATCAGGCTAACAAATATCCAGGCCAGATATCGGGCGGTCAGAAGCAGCGGACAGCGGTTGCCCGTGCCCTGGTAACCAATGCCAAACTGGTG
>JAFDFV010000407.1 GCA_019309665.1 Deltaproteobacteria bacterium
AAAGTCAAATTATTTTTTATGAAACAACTTATTGAAAATCAGACACATATAATTTTAGATAGTATTGCCGACGGCGTCTTTACCGTTAACCCTGAATGGAAGATTACCTCCTTTAACAGGGCTGCTGAGGAAATAACCGGAATAAAAAAAAATGAGGCAATCGGAAGATACTGCTGGGAAGTTTTTAGGGCAAGCATATGCGAACAGGGCTGCTTGCTGAGGAAAACCATCAAAACAGGCTATCCCTTTGTAAATCAGTCTATATTTATCGTTAATTCCGAAGGAGAACGAATTCCAGTTAGCATATCATCTGCTCTTTTAAAAGACAATAAAGGTAATATAATAGGTGGGGTTGAGACTTTTAGGGATTTAAGTGAAGTTGAAGAATTACGCAAGCAACTGGCCGATAAGCATACCTTTCATGATATCATAAGTAAAAACAAGGAAATGAAACGTTTATTCGGCATGCTGGAACTTATTGCTGAAAGTGATACTACAGTCCTTATTGAGGGAGAAAGCGGCACGGGAAAGGAACTTTTTGCAAAGGCGATCCACTCCGTCAGCAACAGGAGGAAAGCCCCTTTGATCACCATCAACTGCAGCTCTATTCCAGATACCCTTCTTGAATCCGAATTATTCGGATACAAAGCCGGTGCCTTTACAGATGCAAAAAAAGATAAATCAGGACGCCTATCTATAGCTGAAGGCGGTACCCTTTTTGTAGATGAAATCGGAGATATTTCACAATTACTCCAGGCAAAGCTCCTGCGTGTTCTGCAGGACAAAGTCTATGAACCTCTCGGAAGTACCTCATCCCTTAAAGCAAATGTGCGGATTGTTGCGGCAACAAATAAGAACTTAGAAAAACTTGTAAAAAATGGAACTTTTAGAGATGACCTTTATTACCGTGTTAATGTAGTCAAACTTTTACTTCCTCCTTTAAGAAAACGAAAGGAAGATATACCCTTGTTGGCTGAGCATTTTATCCGGAAATTTAACCGGCTGAATGACAGAAAAATCCAGGGGATATCTTCAGAAGCTCTATCTATCCTTATGTCACACGACTTCCCCGGCAATATTCGCGAATTGGAAAATATAATTGAATACTCAAGCCTGGTGTGTAAAAAAATAGTATTAGGAATCGAACATCTCCCTGAATATTTGCGTCAGCAATCAGATAATACGAGAATAGGCCTCTCCAGAGCCCTTCCGCAAAAAGAATTTTCATTTTATGATATTGAAAGAAATTTTATCTTCGAGGCTCTGAGGGAAAATAGCTGGAACAGAAGCGCAACTGCAGCAAAATTGGGGATTCACCCTACAACTTTATGGCGTAAAATAAAACGACTGAAACTTGAAATTCCAAAAACAGACGGCAGGTCGAAAAAATAGCTTTATTGGACATCCTTCATTCACCAGTTTACACTTTTTTCGAAAAAGCGTGTATTATCGAATTGAATGCCGATGTCGAAAATAGAAACTAGAAATTTGAAATTAGGTAACGTATCTACATCTTTGTATTTTTTCCAATTTCCAATTTCACTGCCAAAATACAAGATCAACAAAGTGTAAACTACTTTTGACTTGTCGTGAAAGGTGCCCTTTATTGCATATTTGCATTTATGTTTCACTACCATTGCAATTTTGATATTATTACATCTTTATTTCGCATCCTTGTTTTAATGTTATTATTCCTGATTTTTCAGCTAATCCAACAAGTTATATTCATTTTCTATTCATGCTCCGTCTTGGCATGGAAAATGCTGTATTTACAGGCATGATCATTGTTTCGGCTGTTTATTATAACCACCTCCAATATATTTTCCCTCCCCCATAGGGACGTATAACATTTAGGTGACGTCAACCTCTTACCTTCATATCCTAGCCGGGAAAACAGGCTAAGACGGGAGAAAAAGATTAAAGAAAAAGATTAGGCCGAAACGATGATCATGTGTTCGCCGAAAAATTTTTAGAAACTATCTTTCAAAAAAACATGTTTTTAATTTTTAAAGCATAGGTTGAGTAATTTTTTGCGAAGAAATGTGCCAAGATCTTGATGCAGCAAGGTTTGCGAAAAACGCAGGCATACCAATGGATATGTCGAGACTTTTCGCAAGTCCGCATGCGTAAGAGATTGGTACAGGTCGAGTAAAAAATCGCTCAATTCAGGTAAAAAGGAAAGCGGAATATGAAAATAGCAGTCAGTTCCTATGGAAAGGATTTAAATTCGCAAATAGACCCGCGCTTTGGCAGGTGTGCCTATTTTTTAATCGTCAATACAGATGATATGAGTTTTGAGGCTTTTGAGAATAAAGGCGTTTCATTAAGTGGAGGTGCAGGCATTCAAGCTGGGCAGTTTGTAGTTTCAAAGGGCGCTGAGGCCGTGATAACCGGCAACTGCGGCCCAAAAGCTGTCCAAACGCTGTCCGCAGCCGGTGTAGAATTGTTTACCGGTCATACCGGCTCAGTAATAGAAGCCTTAGAAAAATATAAGAGCGCTGATCCGGCAGCTCCAAAAAAACTAAAATCAGACAAATATCAAGGTGAATCAGG
>JAFDFV010000408.1 GCA_019309665.1 Deltaproteobacteria bacterium
CTCTCTTGTTAATCTTATACCCAGATTCTATGACGTAAGCGAAGGATCTGTCCTTATAGACAGCACTGATATCAGGCAAACTTCAATTTTTTCTCTTCGAAAGCAGATAGCAATAGTTACACAGGAGCCCATACTTTTTAATGATACCATCAGGGATAATATAGCTTATGGCAATCGAAATGCCTTGAATGAAGATATAGAAAAAGCTGCAAAAGCCGCATATGCATATAATTTTATCCAGAGTTTTCCTGACAAATTTGACACAAAAATCGGAGAGCTTGGAAGTCGTCTTTCGGGCGGAGAAAAGCAGCGTATATGTATAGCGCGCGCTCTTTTAAAGGACGCTCCGATATTAATACTTGATGAAGCGACTTCTTCTCTGGATACCGAATCCGAGATGCTTGTCCAGAAAGCGCTTGAAAATCTTATGAAGGGAAGAACTACCTTTGTTATTGCCCACAGGCTTTCAACTATTGGTTATGCAAACAGAATAGTTGTTATAATTAAAGGCATAACAACTTAGAAATACTTTTGAAAATCAACTCTATTATATATAAATATATTTTCAAAGAGATGATCCCTCCTTTTGTCATCAATCTTTTGTTTTTCAACTTTATTTTTCTGCTGACCGAGATACTCGATATTACAAATATGATCGTAAATTACAGGATCAGCCTGTTTGATGTTATGTTGCTGCTTATATATTCAATGCCGCACTTTCTCGAGTTTGTAATCCCCATGTCCGTTATGACAACTGTTCTGTTGACCTTCTTCCGTCTGTCAAGCGACAACGAAATTGTTGCCCTTAAAGCCGGAGGTATAAGTATTTACAAACTTCTTCCTCCTGTACTTCTTTTCTGCCTTATAGGATGTATGCTTACAGGTTTTATGACCATCTATGGGTTGCCATGGGGAAGGCTGTCTTTTAAAAAATTGACATATGAAGTAGCTTCATCCAATGTCAATGTTGGAATGAAAGAAAGAACTTTCAATGATAATTTTGAAGGTGTTATGCTTTATATGAATAAAATCGACTTAAAGAATAAGGCTTTAATAGATATTTTTATTGAAGATCAAAGAACAAAAAACATTATAAGTACAATTGTAGCTCCAAGAGGAGAAATATACAGCGAACCGGACAAACTCCTTTTTCACCTGCGGCTGCACAATGGAACAATTAATCAGGTTGATATTGAGAACAAAACAGTTCATTCGATAACTTTTGATACTTATGACATAAATCTTGATCTGAAAAAATCCGTTACGACAAAAAAAGGGCGAAAAGATGAAAAGGAAATGAGCATAGCTGAGCTGAACAAGTATTTAAAAGATACTGTTAATAAAGATGCAAAATACTATGCTGCACTTATAGAATTTCACAGAAAATTCTCAATTCCTTTTGCCTGTTTTGCCCTTGGTCTTCTTGGCGTTCCATTGGGAGTACAGTCAAAATCAGCAAAGCGGGCATTTGGCCTAGGCTTTGGCCTGATTTTTTTTCTGCTTTACTATTTGATGCTGTCCGCAGGATGGGTTTTCGGCGAGACTGGTGTTTATCCACCGTTAATAGGAATGTGGATGCCGAATATTGTAATCGGAGGAATAGGGCTTTATCTATTTGTAAGAACGGCTAATGACCGTCCTGTAATTATTGATTCGTTTCTTAATTTGTTTAATTGGCAGCGCCTTTGTAAGAACGGCTAATGACCGTCCTGTAATTATTGATTCGTTTCTTAATTTGTTTAATTGGCAGCGCCTTGAGAATTGAGAATTGAAAATTGAGAATTGAAAATTGAACTCCTGAACCCTGAACAAATAACCACTTACAATTGTTTTATGTCTATTAAAAGTTCCCCAAAAACATCAATACACAAGAGGGCAAACTCTAAGGAATGGGGACGAAATAACTTTGGCTTATCAATTAACACGCCGAAGGCGTACCACCAATTTTCAATTTTCAATAGTCAGTTTTCAATTTCAATCTTAATCCTAACCTATTAAAATTATAGTACAATGATTCATTTGGAAGACTTTTAATGTCTATTATCCATAAATACTTGACTGGAGAAATTTTCAAATGCCTGTTTTTTGTACTGGCTGCGGTCATAAGCATATATCTGTCAGTTGATTTTTTTGAAAAGATTGACAATTTTATGGAAGCAGGGCTCCCTTTTTCAAGAATCTTTGTCTTTCTTATCTTCAAAATTCCCTTCATAATCGCCCAAATAATACCTATTTGTATTCTGCTGTCAGTTATAATTGTCTTTGGGCTGATGACTAAAAATAATGAGCTGATTGCTCTTAAAAGCAGTGGTGTAACTATCTATTACCTTTTAAAGCCGATTTTTATAATTGGCCTTATACTCAGTTTATTGCTCTTTTTTATTTCAGAGGTAATAGTGCCGATAACTATGGAAAGGGCAAATGAAATATGGCTGAAAGAGGTAAAAAAAGAATCGGCTGTTATCTCTAAGGAAAAAAATATCTGGATCAAGGGCGACCGCTTAATAACACACATAACTTATTACAACCCTTCAGAAAAAGCTATTTTTGGAATAAGTATTAATGCTTTTGATGAAGACTTCAGGCTTGTAAAAAGGATCGATGCAAAAAAAGGCTTATTCAAAGACGGACAATGGTTCTTATATGAAATTATTGAGCAAAATTTAAACCAGGCAAACAATCAGTACAGGATAAAATTACATGAAGAAAAAGTTGAAAAGCTATATTTTCTGCCTGAGGATTTAAAGAGGATAATTAAAAAGTCTGAAGAAATGAGCTTTAACGAACTTTTTAACTATATCAAAAAGGTTGAGGCTGAAGGATACGAGGCTACAATTTACAGGGTGGATTTTTATGCCAAGATTGCTTTTCCCCTTGTTTGTCTAATTGTATGCTTGATAGGAGCTGGAATAGCTTTTAAAAGAAAAATCAAGGAAGGGCTGCCTGTTAATGTGGCATGTGGTATAGGCGTTGCCTTTCTTTACTGGATTCTTCATAGTTTCTGCGTGTCGCTTGGATATGGAGAAATGCTTCCCCCTCTGGTTGCTGCCTGGTCTGCAAACCTGATTTTCTTATGCTCCGGGATACTTATTTTACTCAACGCCGACTGATGTGACTACTCACTCAGGTTCACGGTTCCACGGTTCACGGTTTACGGTTGATCAAAACATAAAACTGTTAACTGTAAACCGTGAACCGTGAACTGCTACCTTTGGGTTTATAGAATGATTACTCTGTATAATATTATACTTACAATAGGAATCACCGTCGGCATTCCCCTGATAATTCCGATTATTCTTTTGTCTGAAAAAAGGCGAAAAACATTTCTGCAAAGACTGGGGGTAAAGAGGCTTCCAGAAAACATATTGTTCAAAAAGGACCGGCCGATATGGATACATGCGTTATCTGTTGGAGAAGTTCTTTCTTCTGTTCCTCTTGTCATGAAGTTGAAAAAACATTTCAAAAATAAAAGAATCGTTTTCTCAGCTTCAACCAAAACAGGCTTTGAAATTGCGAACAAGCTTTTTAAAAAAAATGTGGATTCAATATTTTTCTTTCCTTTTGATCTACTGTTTTCAGTAAAATATATTACCGGAAAAATAGATCCAGCCATAGTTATTATTGTTGAGTCAGATATCTGGCCAAATTTTCTATTTGAGATGAAAAAACGCCATATACCCGTTGTCCTGATCAATGCCAGGCTTTCTAATAGATCTTTTAAGGGATATAAGCGTTTTTCATTTATTTTTAATAAATTTTTTTTGTTTTTTGCAAAAATATGCACCCAGTCCATTGAAGATGCCAGGCGCTTCATGTTTCTTGGTATCCCTTCAAACATGATATCAATAACAGGAAACATTAAATTCGATCAGCCATATGATCCTGTTTCAGAAAAGGAAATTGAAATATTAAAACAATCTATGCATATTTATCAGCCGGTTAAAAAAATTTTAATGGCCGGAAGTACTCACAAAGGCGAAGAATCAATACTTATTGATGCTTTCTCAAGGATCAGAAAAGACTTTGCTGATACTGTTCTTGTTGTTATCCCGAGGAATCCAAAACGTGCAAGGTCTGTACTCAAATTATGTAAATCCGCCGGATTTCTTTCAATTCTTATGAAAGACTTCGAAAATATAGATAAAGATGAAAAATTTGATGTGATTGTTGTTGATGTTATAGGAATTTTAAGTGAACCTTCTGCATTTTCCAAACCAATAATATTTGGACAACATATGAGCGATTTTGCACATATATCGCAAATGCTTGTGGATTCAGGCGGAGCTGTCCAGGTAGAAAATGCAGAGAGCCTTTATGAAACAATAGCGGGAATTCTCAGCGATAGCAGAAAAGCCCGGAATATGGGAGAAAAAGCATTTAGAGTCTTTAACGCCAATAAGGGGGCTGTTGAAAAAACTCTAAAAGTTATAGAAAGCCAATTGAATTAAGTGCCTAAAGTGAGCTAAAGTATATTAAAGTGCCTAAAGTTAAGGTATTCTGCCATTTTACACCTTCCTTAAGTCATCAATGTGCGAAGGGGCAAACTTTCAATAGCTTTAGAATATCAATTAGCACGCCGAAGGCGTACCATAACTTTAGGCATTTTAGGCACTTTAGCTCACTTTAGGCACTTTTTACTCATCTATACTATCAAGTTATTTTTTTACAAGTCCCATATAACTTATGAACAATATTTTAAAAAAAATCGAAAGCATTATGACCAGTAAAAGGAAAGCCGGTCTTATTTCTTTCGAGTCTTTTTTATTCATGCTTTCCCTTATTTACGGC
>JAFDFV010000409.1 GCA_019309665.1 Deltaproteobacteria bacterium
GTACTGTAGCTTTCCGAGAATCCAAAATAACTATTATTATCAATGACGTTTTTTCCCAGGTGAAAAGACCCCATCGCATACCATAAAGCATCCCAAAATGTTACAGAATTTCCCCAATTATCCGTTCCGCTTTGCCCTTGCTTCAAGTTTGAATGGCTCAGATACGTAATTTTAATATTGTGGATTTGAGACAGTAAATCAACTTGTAATTTCCAATCAGCTTCAGGATAAAATTGAACATCTCCAGCACCCCATTCAACTGCAAATGCTCCCTCATTCATCAATGCATAAGGAGGATTAGCAGATTTATCGAGACTAATATATGCCTCAACATCAAATTTAGTTCTCAGATACTCTGTGTTGCCCCATAGTTTCAAATTCTTTTTGTTTAATCCTATGGTGATTGCATTAAGAAACTTTTTCATAGCAGAAGACCATTCAGCATCAGACTTATATTTTACAGGCAATTTGGTCATGCTGAGGCGACGAGGACCAACAACGTCAATGAATACTCCGTCAGCAGTCCATGGCTGGTTTGCCAGGTCATGTATCGTAGCTTCAAGCCAATAATCTATATAACTCGATCCAACATCCATAACATAGGATCCAAATAAAGAATATATCCGGTTTGAATTGGAATCCAATAAAAACAATTTTGAATTGTCGGTATTCAAGTTCCCCATAGAATGACCCCTGGAAATATTCCACCTCCCAACGTTATTCAAAAACCTTATGTTTTTATTGTCATCATCATCATGTGTACGGGATCCCTGATACAGGAATATTTCTATGTTAGGATTTATTGCCTTAAGCGCAGCCCAAGTATTACCATTTATATCATCGTACAAGAATCTATTACAATCAAGCATATCGTACTTAGCTGATATAGCTAATTGTTCAGTGGTAAAGGTGCCATATTTAACTGCAAAGGTTTGGATAAAATCGTTTGCAAGCAAATCTTTTGGAAAAGCAACAGTTGCAATAAGAAAGGCCCATACAAATATTATGGTGAACTTACTTATGCTATTAATTTTGTTTTGCATTTTAGTTATACTCCTATTCATGGAAATTACCTCCGGTTTGGATTCTTTTCAAATCCTTAAAGATAAAAGACTCTGGGTTTATATAGTGGCTGAACGAAAACCCTGTTATTGACAATTACAAATTCGAAATCCGAAGCACGAAATCCGAAACAAAATCAAAATTCAAAACTAAAACACTCTATCCCTGCGGTTTTATGTTTTGGTCATTGATATTTTTTGTCATTCGAATTTCGATATTCAGATTTCTGCCTGAACATGACTTTTCGTTCAGGCACTATAGAGTGCATTTCATATGGTGAAGTGGACCCCCAAGTCAAGGACAATTTTCTCCTAAATTAAGGTGCGCTTCTTTTTGTCTTTTAACCGAATTATTCATGCTGCCATTTGGGCAACTTCTTCTCCCCACTATAGTTAAAGATGTGCCCCAAAACCAAGACTTGGATATTGACCAAGCTAAGCTTATTTCTCACCTCCTTCCGAACCCCGCCAACCGCCAAGGAATGAGGAATCTTAAGATTTCTCCTGTTGGTCGAAATGACAAAAAAGCGCAATTTGTGACAATGACAGTGCAAGGTATATCAAAAGCCCTTCCTTTACAGTCCATACTGATTTGCATGCTCTTGCTTTCGAATTGAGATATAAGGGGTTGTATGAAAATTGATACACTATGTTGTATGAAAATTGACACATCATTTTATGAAAATTGACACAAGATATTTTACATTACCCGATTTTTTTAATATTTCAGTCAAATACGATGACTTGTAGAAAGTCTGAAAATCGAAGAAGTCGCTTAATAATTTCAATAAGTTGCAGACACAATCCGCGTAGGGTTTGTAATTATTTATTATGGGACCGACAAATATACTATCATGTGCAAGTCAGCACTATAATCAAAGCATAATTCATGCCAATATTAATAATTGTCATCAGCTACATATGGAAGTTTGACAGCATGACGGAATATACATCACGCACACCGAAACGCATAAAAGATTGAATGATCCGCCATGCAATCCATATTTTGTTTCTTATAAAACTCTCGGCGTTTTCGCCTTACGGGCGAGCTATAATTTTACCGTAGCCGTTGCGACAGTCACTCGCAGTGGACTATCGGAGCTTCGTGACACATGCCTTGCGACTCCAGCGAGTCGAGCTTAGTAAATGATTAATAATTAAGGTATTAGCCATTGACAAATTAGGAGGTGGCAATATATTTTTGAGTTTTCGAAAAATAGTTCTTGACATAGAAACTACAAGTTGGTCAGGTTCACCATCATTCCCGCGAAGGCGGGAAACCAGTTTGCTCGTTCTGTGTCGAAACTAATAGCTGTAATTATTTCATAAGGTTAGCCCCAACACCCGGTGTCCGCTCCATGAATTGCTATAAGTTCTTTTGCACCTCGCCTTTCTGGATCCCCGCTTTCGCGGGAATGACGAGACAACACATGACAGGAGCAACAGGTGGATTTTTATTGTATAATTTTGTCAATGATTAAAAT
>JAFDFV010000077.1 GCA_019309665.1 Deltaproteobacteria bacterium
GATCAAGGCGCGTTCAAGCACATCAAACGCCTCTTTCATTTCTCTTGATCGAAATGAAGACTCTCCGAACTTTTCATATGTAATCCGTTCACCGGCATATAAGGGAGCCCGGTCTATCGCATGGGTTAAATATTTTGCTTTTGCTAAATTTGAATACTTTTCGACATCTTCAATGTATCCCATGAAAATGGCGTCATAGATTTCCCTCACTGCCGAATAGGATCCTGTTTCTCCATAAGCGGCAAGGGCTTCCGGCATGCCGCCAACGAATGCATACGCGTTAAACGCGTCAAGCAGCAAATCATGAAGGGAAGATTCTTCCAACACATTCGGTTGCAACAGTTTTTCAGCAAGGAGCGGGTTTTGTGCTTCAAGATATTCCACGAACGTTACCGGATACATAAAGAGATTCCTGACCCTGCCGACCGGAAAAGAAAAACCTTCTCTTTTTAAAAAAACTTCCAGGAGTGAACCGGCAGCAATAACGTGCAAATCCTTTACATCTTCATAAAGGTATCTGAGCGATTGAACAGCTTCTGCTGAATGTTGAATTTCATCAATAAATAAAAGGGTGCTTTTTGTATCTATTTTTTGGCCTTTATAAAGTAAAATTCGTTCAACAAGTTCCTGACCGGTATTAAAACCGGAAAAAAGATCGCGTTCTTTCGGCCTTTCAAGGTTGATATCGATAAAATGATCAAAATTCTTGGCAAATTGATTGACAACAAATGTTTTTCCAACCTGCCTGGCCCCCCGCAAAACAATCGGTTTCCTGTTTGCGGCGTTCTTCCAAAGCAGTAATTCCGATTCGATCTTTCTTGTAAATATTACTCGCCGACCTCCCATGATATAATTTACCCCTCTGTTTGTCAAGGGAAAGAATTGGCGAGAAGTGAAAGGAGCAAATAATGATTGAAAAGGCATATCTTGTGAACTATGCTGGTGAAAAACAGACACCCAGTTAAGCGGCCAATGATAGATTAACTTCTTTTTCATAATTATTTGGGCTTTTATACCCGATAAATGTGCTGAAAAGGGATGCCAAGTATCGGTAGAGATATCAACTGCCGGTTAAAAAAACAAACCCAGCGTCATTATGTTTGAAATTACTGGAAAATTTTTCTATCGAGAAAGAAGAAAGGCTTGGAATGAAAGAAGCGTAATCGTTATAAAATACGATTCCCTTACTGCGTAATGAAAAGTGAGTATAAACGGCAGGCGCCATGATATCATGCTCATGTGTATTCTATGCGGATCGGTAAATCGGTAATTCGGGGCAAGAAGCTAACAAAGGCTAAGAGATATTCACTAACTATTGACACGGCAGCCTCTTGCAAACTAGTAGGCCCTTAAACTGCAAATGTGAAGGGCGTCCCGAAAGCCGTCCCCATTGTAATATCAAATCAATAGATAGCCCCTAATTGTTAAAAGTTGAAAAATGCACCAGAGACAACTGAAATTTATATCTGATTCCTTTCAAGGAGATAGCCGTAAAACCAACAAGGACGGCATATTATTAATATCTGACGAAAATTATTATATTTTAGGTGTGTTAGATGGAGTAAGTTCAGCTGCTGGGGCTAAGAAAGCCGTCAGTTTTGCAATTAAATATCTTACGAAAAATCACAATAGCTTCTTAAAAGAAGGCACCTTTGATTTAGCTGGAATGTTGGAAGACTTAAATCGCGCATTGAGTTCTACTGGGATTGAAGATCCTTTTTCCACATGCAGCTTAGCTTATATTCCACGCAAGTCTTCTCAGAAAATTAGGATTATGAGTTTGGGTGACTCAAGAGTCTATTCTGTGTCAAAGCAATATTTGTTGCAATTAACTGTCGACCATAAAGATTCCATAAGGACTAACATTTTAACAAAATATTTAGGGGCAAAAGATTTAACTCTAAAAGATTTTGCGGAAATCGAGTACTTAGAGAATGAGCAAAGTCTTTTAATTTGTACAGATGGATTTTATTCTGTTATGGAAAGTAGCCCTGAAAATTTGGCAGAACTTCATAGAGTTCTTAACTTAAAAGCAATTCATTTTATTCAAAAAGGGATCGGTAAAGTGATCCATGGGTTCAATAAAGATGATGCTTCTTATATTTTTATAAGGTGGGAAAATGTTTGATACTGAACAACAATTAGTAGATCAAGTTACTTGTCAGTTAAAATCTTCTTTATCTATGAGAATCCCTGTAGCTTTAAATTGCAAAAATCAAGTTATCCTCCATGAAGTTAATCTTGGCTATGGAATTGCAGATATTGTGTTAACCCAATGCGTAGAATTTCCCGAAAGAAGAAATAAATATTTAAATCTACTAGAGATTAAAATATTAAAAATCATTAACGAGAACTCTGGGGTAACTGTTGAGAGCATAATAGAAAAAACAAGGCTCCCCAGAAGAAAGATTATTAGTGCAATACATTCTCTTGAAAATTTAGAACTAGTAAGAAGTGGAAAAGATACGATTATTCCATTTAAAAAATATACTATCACAGTGAAAAAGATAATTGCCATTGAGGCTAAACTGCATAACTGGCAAAGAGCGCTCAAGCAAGCTTATCGATATAAATGGTTTTCGCACAAATCGTTTGTATGCTTACCCAGCAACAGAGTAAACCCTGCCAGAAAGCATATTGAAAAGTTTAAAAAAATGGGAGTGGGACTTATAGGATTCTGTGAAGATAAAGGATTCCAGATTTTTCATAGTCCAAGAACTGAGAAACCAATTAGTGATGAAATGACAATCATGTTAAATGAGCGTGTTCTCAGTGCGTTGCATGCATCTTGACAATTGAGTCCCAAGTTCCCAAATGGTAATCACCGCTTTCATCGTTTAGAAACACCCTGTGGCTAGCAAGCTCACCATAAAGCTGTCGGGCTTGATCAATCTTTTTTTGAAAAAAAATAGCCCTTTGATTTACTGATTTTATGCTTGCCACCTCTTTAAGTAATCTTGATATCGCAAGAAGGTAGTTTTTGTGTACGTCTGGCTTGTGGGTGTTCCACACATAATCCTTCTTAAGTATGATGTCAGAGAAAATATTTTTGTCGTTTGCAATCAAGTATAGACAGTTATTACGGCGCAAATTTTTTATTTCTTGCGCCCTAATAAAGTTGAGAAGTTTTTCAGAAAAATACCACCCATCTGATTTTCCTCCTCCTTGCGACTCAGTGAAACGTTGAATGTTAAAGTTCCTGAGGTTTTCATAAGTGCCAATAGTGATATAATCAATATCACAGAGTGAAGCAAAAATTAGGGCATCCCAGTTTGAATAGCCAAAAACAGTAACGAATTTCTGAGCTTTAAGCACTTGAAAAACTTTGATGAGATTCTCGTAATAGTCATAGTCTATACTGACCTTTTTTTTGTATTCTGGCTTTGAGTCGCAAACAATGTAGTAACCGTCAAGAACGATGGGCATGTCTGTTGTAGCCTGCAATAGCTCTTCAACGTAATCATCGTTTATAATTGCACTATTACTAAAGGGGACTGTCATGAAATATTTAAATTTGCTCCCTTTGTTTTTTCTCCTAACAATAATCTTGTTAATTCTTTTTAAATATTTTTCAAATTTCCCAAAGTCAGAAGCTTCGTGGTAGAAAACAGGTATAATAATATTTCTGAGTCCCAACGATTCCTGGTATGCAATGGCTTTTTCAATAAGTTCCGTACCTGCAACCATCGTTGAGTCAGAATGGTTCAAATTTATAGGGTTAAATGGGTAGCTTTCCAGCTGTCCACCGACAGTTTTCTTGCTTCCGTAAAATTGGAGGTCAACCATAGATTTGCTAAGATATTGGTCTGGTTTATAGGAGTTCACACCTTTTTCTAATTTTCCGTATTTGAAGCTAAAGGCAGAAAAAATAAAACCGTCACCAATATTGTTTTGAAAGTAAGAATCTAGTGCCCACTTGTGGTTGTGTCCAAGTTGATGATAAAGCTTCATTTTAGTGCAGTACCTCCTTGAATAATTTTACATTTCTGGGCCTTGTTGAAACGTCGAATTTCAATGTTGCTTCAAAAAAATCATTTAGTTTACAATCATTTTCAGTTGTGTAGGACATGTCTTGAGCAACCATTTTGGCAATAACATCATCTCTTTGGGATCCAAAAGGAAGTTTTTGGTAGTAAAGAAAATACGCTAAAACTCCTAATGAGAAAAAATCAGTCCTGTATGATATATGTTTTTTATTACCAAGTAGTTGCTCTGGGGCAGCAAACGGCCACGAATTAGGCTGTACACCTGTGTCTGTTATTGTTGTTAGGTCAGGATCTTTAAATATACCAAAATCAAGCACTACAGGAAGACCCTTTGGAGTTATGATAATATTAGGGGGCTTTAAGTCACGATGTGTTTTCCCTTTATCCCAAATGGGCTCCATGATGTCAGCAATATCACAAATCAGCTTTGATGTGTTAGTTGCGGAGCTATTGTAATTCCCGATGATATTTTGAAGGCAATCACCTTCAATATATTCTTCAACAACAATTGTCTCATTTTTTTCATTTTTTACATCAAGAACCTTGGGGATTCCTGCTAATTTTTCGTTTGCAATATAGAATGATAGTTCTCTTTTTTCTCTTTCACCAAAACCATATTTAAACATTTTTATAGCGCACTTTTTTTTGTTGCATGTTGCAATAAATACATATTTCTGACCGCCGGCAAATGTTTCGTGAATTTCTTCAACATTTAAAAATTTTTTTGTAGAATCCTTCATAGAAATAATGGGTGGCATTTTGACCTCATTGTTTTTCAAATTATCACATCTTAAATAATTTTTTTCTTATAACTAAAGCCCAATATATGCTGACGTTTGATTCACTGATGGCGAGGGATTAAATAAATCCGACCCCTTTTAGTAGCCGAACGCTGCTGCTCTCCGGCGCGAGGTACGAGCATCCGGAGCAGTAGCATGTTAGCGTTTCTTTATTAGTAAATACAGAGGCTTGTATCTTGGCCCGAACAAAAATGTTCTTGGCATTGCGTATTTTGACTCATGTAAGAAATCTGAAAAACTATCTATGTCAAAGGTTGTGGACTTATTAATCATTTTTACAATGCATGAAACAGAAAGACTTTCGACGACTTTTTCTCCGGGGGCTTTACTTACCGGATTAAGATAGTTACTGATTGTTTCGTTATTAATTTCAATCCAAACATGCTTTGTGCATTTCGACAATTCCCAAAAATTAGTTGCAAGGGGGCACCCCGCTATTACTGGAACATTAAATTTACTGGCGAATTCCTTAAAGATGGACAAATCCGCATTGATTGTCGTGAAGATTTTTCTATTATCATTATGATCTAGTTTTGGTCTGCGGGGAAATAAAACCAAGACCTTGAAACGATCATTAATGTGTACTTGCTTCGAAATCTTGCTAGTCTCCCGGTTAAGCCATGGAAATACTGGGGCAACATAGTCAAAATGCTTTTCAAGTTCCATTTTCAGGTACGGAACTAATGACAATTCAGCACTACGCTCACTTATAAAACTTGTCGCCATAATTTCCTTTTAAACGATAACCAGTTAGCATATAGTTTCCGTCTAATATCAAATTTAAAACCACTTGACGAGTAAATGTTGATTTTTTTATAATTTATACGTTTTTTTAAAACAACTTTATTTGTTTTGATGTATTGGGTTTTTGTTTCTTTTTTGTTTTTCCTTTTGTGTGCAGGCCGCTTTTGACTTCCTGTTCGTGGATTTTGTGGTTTAGTTTTAGCAGGCGCTTTTGGTTTTCTTATGCTTTCCACTTCCCAAAAATCACACCAATTGCGCCTAACTTTATTCTAACTGCGGGGTTCGTCCTCGATATCTGCCCAACTTTTTGCCTTCAGGTAGAGGCCGGACTGCTTGACCTCGATAAAAATGCGGGCTTTGCGGGACGTTATGTTGCGAGCCTCATTATGTTGTGGCCCAGCCAGGGGGACGCCCATGAAATCATGCTTTTCGTGTATCGTATAGAGATAATCGATGCTCTGACACGTAGTGAAGCTTGCGCTAAACCAACTGTTCACTTCTTTGAACTGCCCTACTTACCGCTGACTGGCTTACAGTGTCATAAGCTAATTGCAATAAGCCAGTTTTTAAAAAAAGGATCAACGACAGCCCAGGCTCCTGTCTTATGTTTTTTTTCAATCAAGTCTTTTTTTGACAAGCTATCGAGGCTTTGTTGTATCCCTCCAGTTGAACCAAGGTTATATTGAGCCATATAGCTTGTTGAATATACTTTTGCTGTCGGCTCCCTCGCTAATGCCGAAAGAAAAGCGATCTGCTTTGTTGTGAGCCCTTGCAGGATTGACTCAAAGACGACCCTCTCGCTTTCCATAACAACTTGATTTATTGCCACTATATCCTTTTGAGCCACTTCTTTGTCAATTTCCTCATAGAGAAAGAAACAAAATTTTTGCATATAATATGGATGGTTCGATACCAATTGAGAAATCCTTGCGGTGTTTTCTTCGCTGATATATTTTCCCCCTTTTTTGAATTGTGCAATTGTAAAACGAACCAAATCCTTATCAGGCAGTGTTTTCAGTTCATAATTGAGAGCGCTTTGAAAAAAGGGTCTTTTTCGATCATTAAAAATATCAAGCAAAATACGTCTTCTGCTACCTATGAAGAAAAAAGAGCATTGAATTTTCTGGATATACTGTCTTAAAATACCTTCTATTCCAATTGAATTATGAACTTCGGTAATCTCTTGAAATTCGTCAAGGGCTACGTGGACTTCGAGGTCGACATCATTAACAAATTTTTCCAGAGAGTTCATTGTTTCCTCAAGAATCTTTATTCCGTCTGTTTTAAATGAAGTCTGAACGGAGACCGAGACTCCCCCTTCAGGACTTGGCGACAAGACAGGCCTGAAGGATGTGATGAAGTTTATGGCTTTCTGAAACAGGCCCTCATTTTTTTGCGTTATGGTGTAAATTGATTTGGCGATTCTTCCCGCAATTTCTTCAACTGAAGTAACGCCGAAAAGGTCACAATAAGCCGTCAACGTGCCATAAGACTTGAGGTTGCTTTGTACTCTTTTTATAAGCGATGTCTTGCCGTATCGCCTGGGTGAAAACAAAACGACGTTTGCATTAGATTTAGCGTAGGAAATAAGGTCGGAAAGCTCTTTTTCCCGGTCACAAAAAGGAGCGTCCACAGGTATTTCTTTAAGGTAAAACGGATTCTTTTTCATAACGGATTCCCCCTTGCTGAATTTAAGCAACTTAATCAAAGCATAATATGTTGCTTGTTGCAAGCAAAAAAAGAAACCTCTCTTTTTTCAGACGGGATTGACTGGATTTTTTTGTTTTTTGTCTATTACCCAATATCCAGAACTATTCCTTTTTGCCAGGGTAATTGCATCAAAATTTTGGACCTTTAAAAATCAAATAGTTACGTAATGCAGCAGGCTACTTATCAGTGCTTATTTTTGAAGTGGGATTTGCAACCTATTGATTTCTTTAGAATCAAAAATTATGCCAAATTTTGATGCAATTGCCCTGTCCTTTTTGCTTGAGTTCATAGCCATCTGCCCGTATCGGAATATTATTCACATTGTTATCAATAATTTCCCCTTTTGTATCCCAAATCTTTCTACCTAACTGCATTAACTGATCTTTATCAATTTCACTGAACCGGGATTTCTCTTTAATTGTCTCCCTCGGGCGATTTGCCTCATCTTCGTTTGTTAATGCGTTCTTCCTTAAATTATGAATTTCGAGAGAATTATTATAACCTTTGTGGCTGAAAACTATTACCCATTTTTTGCCTTTCCATTAACTGTGCTTTCTGATCGGAAGAGCGTTTAAAAGCACACCCACATTTAAAACAGCGAATTGAAAAGTTGTTGGAAATTGTTGAGAAGGCATCAGGTGATTTAGACTGGATTTATGCGGCAAAGATTTGACGGGTCAGGAGCAACTTGAAAGCGCCAATATACATCAAAGACATTCTGGAAATCTATAGCCTAAGTTGAGCGATTTTTTGCGAAGATATGTGCTGAGATCTTGATGCATAAGGATTTGCAAAAACCGCAGACATACCCGTGGATATGTCGAGAATTTTTGCGAAGCCTTTATGCGCAAGAGAACGGTGCAGATCAAGAAAAAAACCGCTCAATTTAGGCTATAGGTAGCGCAT
>JAFDFV010000410.1 GCA_019309665.1 Deltaproteobacteria bacterium
TAAAAGTCCCGGCAGACCAAATTGAAGTCCGTGAGCCTGAAGCTGAATATGGACAACTCAAAGAAAAGGGCAAATAACTATGCCCCTCAACGGATTTCATTCGCCCATGGAGCGAAAGCCTCACAACACTTTTACGCGGCACCCAGCCCGTCATCATTTGCCCTGCCAGAAGTATAAACAACATGCGGATAAACAAGGAATATAAAAAGCCCCTGAAAGACGGGCAACTGCTTTTTCTCTCGCCATTTGATAAAAATCAACGACGTATTTCCGCCGAGAGTTCACATTACCGCAATTTTTTTGTGGCAGCCATGTCTGCTGCCGTTTTCGTAGCTCATGCTGGTCCCGACAGTAAGACAGAATCGTTTTGCAAAAAGATTATCTCATGGCAAAAACCAATTCATACTTTTGAAAGTGATTACAACAAAAACCTTATTGAAATGGGTGCCAGGCCGGTAAACATAGACAATGTTTCCCTGTGGGCAAATTTATTTGCAGCAAATAATGAATAACGGCTGAAGAAAACGGCATGTTATTCACGTCTTCACGTTGTAAAAAATGGGAGACCGGAACGTCTGTTTGCAACTTATTTAATTATTACTTGAAATTTTAATTAGTTTTGAATAGTCTATAGTCACGTTGCGTTAATATTCCTTATTATTATAAGAGGTCAACCGTTTTATGAGGCTATTATGAAAGCAGAATTGAGCGGGATAAATATTGTAATACTCGGCAGCTTTAATCCAAAAATATTTCAACCGGCCTGGTTTGCAGCAAATGAACTTATAAGAAAACTTGAGGCTGAAGAAGCGGATACAGAAATTATTCATAATGATATTTCAATATTCCGTATTGGGGATTGGTTACGGTTGGAAGTTACAAGAGATCGATTTAATGCGTCAACTGAACAGGAAGCATATTTTGAAGTGATAGTTGACTTTGTGCTGGGCACATTTAGCTTATTGTCTCATACACCGGCTGGCATTCTTGGAATTAATACGGCTATGCATTACCGGGTAAAAAACGAAAAGCTTTGGCACGAGATAGGCGATAAGCTGGCCCCAAAAGAACCTTGGAAGTTATTAATGCGGGCTCCAAGGCTGACAAGAGTTGAAATGCAGGATGTTAGGGTAGATGGCCCTAAAGGATATTTGAGAGTTCGGGTCGAACCATCAACTCGAATCACGCCGGGAATATTTATAAACACCAATGATCATTATGAAGTTGATGACCCTAAAAATGCTACGGGCTGCTCAGAATTAATGGAAATCCTTAATACCAATTGGAAAAGTTCGGTTTATGGTGTTAGAGACATAGCCAAAACAATCATTGGTTAAAAGGAGAAAAGATGCAACTTGCAAGGTTTGAACAGTATGACCATGAAAGACTTAGAATAGCTTCAGATAATAGCGATATTAACGATTCTGAAGAGGAAGGGAAAATTATTCCTTCGTTATATATGGATCGCAAATGGAAAGTTATTACAAATCCGGATGTCACTTCATACGGCCAACTAACTTCTCAAGAATGCGGATTTATTACTCCTCAAGAGGAGGCAGGTGTTGATAGTAAAATCAATTCGACCTATATAGATATTGATAATAAATCCAATTTACTTCAAAAGGAAATACCTGAGTCTCCTATTGTTTGGTATCCGTTAAAACATCAAAAAACCACACTGTTTACGTCATTAAAAAAATGGCGAGGTGTTGTTCTTAAAACCTATAAGGATTGTTTCCTATGCAGACTCGTTGATCAAGATGGCAATTCGCCAGATGAGGAGGCAGAGATCCTCCTGACAAAAATATTTGACGAAGATTTACAATTAATTGATATTGGCGCTGTATTTTACTGGAGTATTGGATATCGAATAAACCCATCAGGTACTCGCACCAAATCCTCGATTATCAGATTTCGGCGGCTTCCGGTTTGGAGATCTGAAGAGCTATCCGAGGCTCAAAAAAAGGCCGAAAAAACACTAATAGCGCTTGGTATTACCTGATACAGATGTTGACACCGCCTCTTAATGAAGAAGTTGAAATATCAATATTTGGTCCAGGATACGGAGAGTGTATTTTAGTCCATATTGGTTTTAATGATTGGATAATTATTGATTCATGTATCAGCCCTTCCTCAAAAGAACCATGTGCTATTGAATATTTATCCGGCATCGGAGTACCGTTAGATACAGGTGTAAAACTGGTTATCGCTACCCATTGGCATGATGACCATATTAGAGGAATCGGCAAAACTGTTAACTCCTGTTCAAATGCAACATTCGTATGCTCAGATGGGCTTTTAACAAAAGAATTTATCACATTTATAAAGGCATATGGAGCAAGGCCTGGCTTGACTGAAGGCGTAAACGAATTCGATATTGTTTTAAAGTCGTTGGAAACTTCTCATAGAACGCCGAAATATGCCAGTGCAGAAAAAGCCCTTTGGAAAAGAAATGGACCAAATGGCAAGCCTCCTTGTTGCATTACAGCATTATCGCCTGCTGATTTTGCAATACATTTGGCTAAGATTCAGCTAAAGGAAGGAGATATTTGCCTGCTTCTTGGCTCTGACCTTGAAAATTCCCCAGACAAAAGACATGGGTGGGCTGCTATTGTTGATTCAAACCTGCGTCCAGAAGGTATAGCTTCAGTTTTTAAAATTCCACATCACGGCTCCAAGAACGCCGATTTGCCAGAAGTGTGGCAAAAGATGTTGATAAAAAACCCTTTAGCGGTAATGACGCCATTTTCAAAAGGAAATGTCAGTCTGCCAACCCTTGAGGATGTCAACAGAATTAAAAACCAAACTTCTGAAGGTTACATTACAGCGCCGCCAAGAGTAAAACGCGTCAAGAAGCCCAAAATAGTTGAACAATTTGTAAAAGGTGCCACCAAATCAATATACCAGGTTAATGGTTTTTTGGGTCATATCCGTTTTCGAGCTGATTTAAAAAGCAAGCCAATAGACTGGAAAACAGAACTTTTTCACTCGGCCACTTCGCTTAATAGCTTGAAAGTGTAATTTTCTTAGATAGTCTGCCCCCTGACACTGACACGAGAAGCTTGATGTCCTGAACAGTAAATAACAGGTACTGATTTTTATTAAAAAAAGTAGAGCTAAGGGCTGTTGAGATATGAATTCTTTAATGGCCTTTTTGGAGTTGCGATGGAGCGTTTTTTTCCTCTTCCAGATTACGATTTAAAAAATCCTGATAGAGTTAAAGTTCATATTTATGGTGAAATCATTGATGAAAAATATTCACGGTTTTTGATTGAAAATGCCGATTTGGACATATGGTCGGTTATTTTGCTAGACAAAGTTCAAAAACGGGTTCGAATCAATAAAGATGAACATTCACGCTTGAAAAAACAGGGACTTATAGAAGGCCGTTACCCTAACCTTTTTGTAGCAGCGAGAATTGCTGCTACCACGGGCATGAAAGCACGGCATATCAGGGATAGGGGCTTTGATAAAAAATATTATCAGGATATGATTCTTGCTCTCATCCAGGAGCACGAGCCGGTAAAGAGACGGGATATTGATGAATTATTATTACCCAAACTACCTGAAGTGCTCAGCAAAAAACAAAAAAAGACGAAAATTAACAATTTGCTTTATGAATTATCGGTTAAAATGAATCAAATCAAGAATACAGGTTCACGCAAGCTCCCCCAGTGAGTTTTGCTAAAAAGTAATAAAAAGTAATAAAAACTTCCAAAAAAAATACAGTAATATTTATGAATTCAAACTGTTACCTTTTAATAAAATTAACAATAAAAATCGTTGTCAGCAAAAAAACGATATTTAATACATAGAGTTCATGTAATATTTTTTGTAAAATATTGGAGTTTCACAGACGAAGAACTCGACTTCATTATCAACTACTATGCTCGGATTTCTCAAATTATGACTGATAAGCTTGATAAAGAAACAGCATATTCAACAATCAGAAATATTTTTAACAAAAA
>JAFDFV010000078.1 GCA_019309665.1 Deltaproteobacteria bacterium
ATTGAATACAAATGCAAGAAGATGTGACACCATTACTCGAGTAAAAAATAGTGTGAATTGGAATACAAGCTTCCAGTTTGAATTTGCATGACTGATGGGACGGGCTTGAGGGAGGGCTGGTGGAAAATACGGATTAAATCTTGTATAATTTTTTTATATTTGGTATAAAGAAAGTTTTGCTTGCTCATAATAATTTATTGATACCTAAAACCTGCTTGAAGAATTTAAATTGCACCTGCGGCAAACTAAGCTTGTGAAAAATACGGGTTAATTTTGGAGGGTAACTGCATGTTGTTTACTGTTCTTCTTTATATCTCTCTTTTTGTCTTTCTTCTTGGTATGATCTACAAGGTTTCCACCTGGTTCTCGCGAAAAATAGGAATTGCGTCTAAAAATTTTACGACATCTGAAAGAATATCAGCGGCAGTAAAGGGCATATCGGGCGTTATATTCAGCCCAAAAATCCTTATTCTTGCTAAAGTTTTCTTGCTCGACGTTGTGCTGCAAAGAAGAATTCTGAAAGAAAACCTCCTCCGGTGGATTATGCATATGCTGATATTTACCGGATTCATGATGCTGCTGCTGATGCATGCCTTTGACTCTTTTATAACCTCACCTCTTTTTAAAGAATATTATTCTACTGTAAACCCGTTTTTATTTCTCAGGAATTTTTTCGGTATTATGGTTTTAGCCGGCCTGATGATCGCCGTTTACAGGCGCTTTATTCTGAAAGTGCCCCGCCTCAAAACCAGCCCCATGGACTACTATGCCATCATTATTCTAACTGTTATTATGATTTCAGGTATTCTTCTGGAAGGTATAAAAATAACATCATATACTGAATTCCAGAATATGGTGGAAAATTATTCCGCCCTTGATGATGAGGGAGAAATACTGGCACTTGAAAAATTATGGGTTAAGGATTTTGGTCTGGTTTCACCGAATGTTAAAGGGCCGATTGATCCTGCGATTATCCCCCTCTCTAAAGAATTACATAATATGAACTGTGCTGAGTGCCATTCCTCACCCAAATGGGCGTTTACCGGTTATCCGGTCTCCAGGATTTTAAGCCCTGTTGCTTTATTTCTGGACAGGTCGGGAGTAACGACGCTTTTATGGTATATTCATTTCCTTGCATGCTTTATCGGCCTCGCTTATCTGCCTTTCAGCAAGATGTTTCATTTCATCGCCAGTCCTATAAGCCTCCTTGCAAACGCTGTAATGGATAAAGACAAATCTTTTCCTGCAAATATCGCAACCAGACAGGCAATGGAACTGGATGCATGTACTCACTGCGGCACTTGCAGTCTTACATGTTCGGTCGCAACGGCCTTTGATAAAATAGGTAATTTAAATATTCTTCCTTCAGAAAAACTGGTATTTCTAAAAACCTATGCCTCGGGCAAGGATTTAAAAGAAAATGAGCTTAAAGCTATTCAGGAAGGAATTTATCTGTGCACCAATTGTGACCGCTGCACAGTCGTGTGTCCTGTTGGTATAAATCTCAGGGAGTTGTGGTTTAACGTAAGAGAAGAACTCATTCAAAAAGGCAATCCAATACCACTTGTGCTTTCACCTTTTTCTTTTTATCGCGGTTTGAATCAACAAAAGCTGGATTCAAAAAATTATTCAAATCCTGCGAGTCTAACAAAGGATGCTATTACAGACAAATGCGAGTTAATGAAAAATCCTGATAAAGTAATTTCTTTAACTCCAGTTAATAAAGAATTTAAGGAAAAAGTAGATCTTTCTTCTCAGGCAACTACCTATTCCTATTGTTTTTCCTGCCAGAACTGCAGCACTGTATGCCCGGTAGTGGGTAATTATGAAAATCCGCAAGAGGCTCTTGGCCTGCTGCCGCATCAAATCATGCGTTCTGTCGGACTTGGCTTAAAAGATCTGGCTTTTGGTTCAAAAATGCTCTGGAGTTGCGTAACATGTTACCAATGCCAGGAGCATTGCCCTCAGGGAGTAAAAGTTACCGATGTTTTGTATGAGCTGAAAAACCTTGCAATAAAAGAGAGTTTTAATAATGAATAAAATGATAAAATATGCATTGTTTCTTGGATGTAACATCCCTGCTCGGGTGCAGCAATATGAGACCTCGGCCAGGTCTGTGCTTGCTGAGCTTGGCGTTGATTTAGAAGATATTAAAGAGTTTAACTGCTGCGGTTATCCGTTAAGAAATTCGGATTTTAAGACATCCGTACTCTTTTCCGCACGGAATCTGGCCCTGGCGGAAAAGCTGGGTTTAAATATGATTACGCTATGCAAATGTTGCTATGGCAGCCTGAAAATGGCGGAACACCATATGAAGGAAAATTTATTTCTTAAAGATGAAGTCAATGAAACGCTGGCAAAAGAGGGATTAGAGTACAACGGGGATATTGAAATTAAACATCTTCTGTCAGCACTTTATTCAGATATAGGAATCAATACATTAAAAGAAAAGATAACAAAAAGTTTCAAGGATATTAAGATTGCTACACATTACGGATGCCATATCTTACGTCCCAGTGATATTATGCAATTCGACAATCCAGTATCGCCTGTTATTTTCGATCAACTTGTGGAACTGACCGGAGCTAAAAGCATTGACTGGGCATTAAAACTTGAATGCTGCGGAGCACCTGTACTTGGAATAAATGATGATCTTTCAATGAACCTGACAAAAAATAAGCTGACTGACGGAAAACAAGCTGGTGCAGACTACATTTGTACTGCCTGCCCCTGGTGCCATCTGCAATTTGACAGCGTACAAAAGATGATGTTAGAGCAGCGACGCTTGAACAATCATCTTCCGGCAATTCTATTCCCACAGCTCCTTGGGCTGGCTATGGGTATTGATAAGGAAACCCTGGGAATAAGTATGAACCAGATAGATATAAGTGAGCTAAAGTGCCTAAAGTGAGCTAAAGTGCCTAAAGTTAAGGAATTCTGCCATTTTATGTAGCTTTTTTAAGCCGTTAATATGCAAAAGGTGGAATAATTTTTTCAGTATTTGTTTATACATTAGCATGCCGAAGGCGTACCGCAACTTTAGGCACTTTAATATACTTTAGGCACTTTAGCTCACTTCAAATTTTTGCAAAAGCTAAGCACTTGTAGAAAGTGTAAACCGGCAAATAAAGGATGCCGTATTATCATAGGAAAATAAATGTCAAAAGAAAAGATCGGTGCTGTAATGGTTGTAGGCGGCGGAGTTGCTGGAATGCAGGCCGCACTGGATGTCGCAAATTCAGGCTATTACGTCTATCTTGTTGAGAGAACAAGCTCTATCGGCGGAATCATGTCCCAATTAGACAAAACCTTTCCGACCAATGACTGTTCCATGTGTATTATCTCGCCCAAACTGGTCGAAGTCGGCAGGCATATCAATATAGAATTACTCACTCTTTCAGAGGTCAAAGACATATCAGGGGAAGAAGGAAATTTTGAGGTACAGGTAACTCAATACCCGCGTTATGTTGATATGGATAAATGTATCGCATGTGGTCTATGCGCACAAAAGTGTCCGAAAAAAGTTGCCAGCGAATATGATGAAAGACTTATAAAGCGCAAGGCAATATATTTAAAATACCCGCAGGCTGTCCCTCTTAAATATGCAATTGATTCTGAGAAATGTATCTTCTTTAAAAACGGCAGGTGCAAGGCATGCGAAAAATTCTGCCCCACCGGTGCCATCAACTTTGATGACAAAAAAAAAGATTTGAGTCTCAAAGTGGGCTCAATCATCCTTGCCACCGGCGTCAGGGCTTACGATCCATCAACTCATGACATTTACGGGTACAAAAAATCTCCCAATATTCTTACCAGCCTTGAATTTGAACGTATTCTTTCAGCATCAGGCCCTTTTGGCGGCCATCTCGTCAGGCCCTCAGATAAAAAGGAACCAAAAAAGATCGCATGGCTGCAATGTGTTGGATCAAGAGATACTCATATAGGAGCCAGGGGCTATTGCTCATCAGTCTGCTGTACCTATGCGATAAAAGAGGCCATGCTTGCCAAAGAACACAGCAAAAAGCCTCTGGATACAGCTATTTTTTATATGGATATACGCACTCACGGAAAAGATTTTGAAAAATATTACAACAGAGGCAGAGATGAATCAGGCATAAGATTTATAAAATCAAAAATCAGCAATATCTTTCCGGTTGGAGATACAGGCAACCAGATCATACGATACATAGACGAAAACGGCAGAAGAGTTGATGAAGAATTTGATATAGTTGTCCTCTCAGTTGGACTGGGCATATGCGATGAGGCAATAGAACTGGCTAAAAAATCAGGAGTTAAACTTGATCATTATAATTTTGTATCAACTACAAGCTTTGACCCTGTAAAAACCTCGGTTCCCGGAATAGCCGTATGCGGAGCCTTTGAGGCTCCGATAGACATCCCGACATCAGTCATCGAGTCAAGCGCGGCAGCGGGCATGGCAGGAATCAGCCTTTCCGAATCCCGCTGGAGCCTGACAAAGAAAGAAGAAATTCCTGAAGAAATCGATATCCGCGGAGAACCTCCAAGAATAGGAGTTTTTATTTGCAGATGCGGAACTAACATCGCCGGAGTAGTCGATGTACCGGCTGTAGTCGATTTTGCGAGTACCCTGCCGTATGTTGTTCATACAGAAGAAAACATGTTTAGTTGCTCGCAGGACACTCAGGATAAGATTACAAAGATAATAAAAGAAAAGCGTCTGAACCGCGTTGTTGTGTCAGCATGTACTCCCAAAACGCATGAACCGCTTTTCCAGGAAACTTTAATCAATGCCGGTATTAATAAATACCTGTTTGATATGGCCAATATCCGCAATCTTTGTTCATGGGTCCACAGCAAAGAACCTGAAAAGGCAACCCAAAAGGCAAAAGAGCTAACCATGATGGCCGTGGCAAAGGTGGCCTTGCACGAACCTCTAATTGAACCGGAACTGGAAATTAACCAGTCAGCTCTAATCATAGGCGGCGGCATATCCGGCATGGCAGCGGCAAAAACTTTATCAGGACAAGGGTATCATACATATCTGATTGAAAAAAATGAAATGTTAGGCGGACAGGCACGGCATATCCATGAAACCTGGCAAGGTGAAGATGTACAGCAAAATCTAACTGGAATGATTGAAGAAATTCAGTCGGATGACAAGATTGATGTCTATTTGGAATCAGAAATAACAAAGGTTGACGGTTTTGTCGGGAATTTTAAAACCAGTATCCAAAAGGACGGCAAGGAAGAAGTCCTTGAGCATGGTGTGACAATAATTGCATCAGGAGCCGAAGAGCTTAAGCCTGATAAACATTTGTATGGCAAGGATCACCGAGTTCTGACGGGTCTTGAATTGGACCAAAAATTTATTAAAAACGACAATTCTATCAAAAATATAAAATCAGCTCTGTTTATCCAGTGTGTCGGCTCAAGAATAGAAGAACGTCCTTATTGTTCAAAAACATGCTGTACCCATTCGATAAAAAACGCTCTGCAACTCAAAGAACTCAATCCGGAAATGGATATTTTTATTCTTTACAGAGATATGCGCAGTTATGGATTGCGCGAAGACCTGTACCGAAAAGCCCGGAAAAAAGGCATCCTCTTCTTCAGATATGACGTTAATAAGGAATTAAGCACAGATAATGACGGGAAAGACTTGCGGATAAGGTTCACTGACTCCACAATTAAACGAAAGATTGAGATAAAGCCGGATCTTCTGGTTCTTGCATCCGCCATTGTACCGCCGAAAAAAAACCCACTTGCACAAATGTTTAAGGTGACCCTTAATGATGACGGTTTTTTTATGGAAGCGCACGTTAAACTCAGGCCTGTTGATTGTGCAACAGACGGTGTATTTATCTGCGGATTAGCACATGCGCCAAAGCCGATTGATGAATCAATAGCGCAGGCGCAGGCCGCAGCAACAAGAGCTGTAACGCTGCTTGCCAAAAAAACAACAAATATGAGCGGCACGGTTGCGTATATCGATCCTTTAAACTGCTGCAGTTGCGGTGTATGCATCAATATCTGTCCCTTTTCAGCACCTGACTTTATTGAGAAAGGCCCGTTTACGGGCAAGGCGGAAATCAACCCTGTTCTCTGCAAGGGCTGCGGGCTATGCACAGCATCATGCAGATCAGGCGCAATACATCTTAAAGGATTTGACAATGATCAGATATTTTCACAGATTTTTGCATTAGAAGAAGCAGTATAATGTAACTCAATGCTCAAATCCCAATTTGACAAAAATAATACTTCGCATTACAATATGTATTACGGAGGTGCAAAAATGATTACTTTAAGACTTGATCCTAAATTAGAACAAAATGTGCAAAACACAGCAAAAATACTTGGTGTAACAAAATCTGAATTAATCCGTAAAAGCATATCTGAATATATCAATAAAATAGTCCACCATAGCCCATGGGAAATCGGAAAAGATTATTTTGGTAAATATTCCAGCGGACAAGGAAATCTGTCGACAGACAGGAAAATACTACTAAAAACGAAAATTATGGCAAAAAGAAAATGAAAAGAATCCTTATAGATTCAGGGCCGTTAATCGCTTTATTTGACGCGTCGGACAAGCATCACCAAAATGCCATAAATTTCATCAAAAGCAACAAGTCATTGTTAATAACAACGATAGCCTCAGTAACAGAAACATTGCATTTATTGGATTTTAACCGAAATGCTCAGATAGATTTTTTGGAATGGGTAAATTATGGGGCTGTTGAAATTCACAATATCGAAAATTCAGATTTTGGCGGAATCAGGGAGTTAACTTTAAAATATCGTGACCTGCCTATGGATTTCGCTGACAGTTGCCTCGTGTTGTTGGCAGAAAAACTGAATATCCAGACTATTGCAACTATAGACAGGGATTTCACAATTTATAGAATCAAAGGCAAAAAGAAATTTAAGGTTGTACTTTCTTAGGACTGGGAAAAGCGTGCTTGATTTTCTGAGATGTTGTAGATGCTTGAAGTTGCTTGCCTTGTCCTCTGATGCCTGTTAGTCCGCAGCTAAGGAGAAAATAATAATGGAAGATTGGGAACCCAGAATAGTCGGTTTCTTGTGTAACTGGTGCAGCTATGGAGCCGCCGACCTTGCAGGTGTCAGCCGTATGCAGTATCCACCCAATGTCAGATTAATAAGAATTCCATGTGCCGGCAGGATGAGCCCAAAGTTTATTCTGGCTGCATTCATGAAAGGTGCGGACGGGGTCTGGGTATCAGGATGTCATCCGGGAGACTGCCATTATCTGGAAGGTAATTATTATGCCCGCAGGAAATTCGCTCTTTTTAAAAATCTTATAGAATATATGGGAATTGAGCCGGGCCGTCTCCATTTCTCATGGATATCCTCTGCTGAATCCACAAAATTCGCAAGCGTAGTTAAAGAAGTCACCTCGGCAGTAAAGGCACTGGGCCCGAGGAAATATGGGATAAAAAAAG
>JAFDFV010000079.1 GCA_019309665.1 Deltaproteobacteria bacterium
TCAGTTTTGCCATGAGTCAAAAACTTCAGTTTTAATCAGTTCATCATCTTCATACAGAAGTACAGTTGCATCTTTATTTCCTGGGATTAAAATCCAGATTTCTTCACCGGGTTTCATGAAGCTATCAAAAATATCATTTGAAATTCCAAAGCTGTTTAATTTTAAACGCATATGTTTTTTTAAAAATCCGTATTTAAGTCTGTATTTAAAAAGGGTTACGCCCTTTGTGCTGTGCAAATATTTATGGCCTTTTCTGCCAGCTTCCCTGTTTATGGTAATATTAACATCTGTACCCTCAATTACCCTATGTCCCGATAAAGGGAACTGATCTATAATTATATTTTCAGGCTTGCCTTCAATAAAAAGAAATTTTATCTCTCCAAGCGATAGATTAAAGCTTTCAATTAAAGCTATTGCTTCTTCAAGAGATTGCCATTTAATATCAGGCATTTTATGTGCATTAGGCCTTAATCCTGTGCTGACGAGAAGGTTTACAAAGTCTCCTCGCGTAATTATTGTTCCCGGCAAAGGAAACTGAGAAATAATCTCATTTTTTTTTATACTCTCACTATATGTACTGGATAGTTTGTTCAGGCGCAAACCATTTTCTTCTATGATTAAGCGTGTCTGCTGTATTGAAAGTCCTTTTAAATTCGGCATCAAAATTCTTATTGTACCTTTTGATATAATAATTTTTACATCACGCCTTTTCTTTATTTCAGAACCAGGTTCGGGCTCCTGAAAAATTACATGGTTTTTGGGCACGCTATCACTGTACTCAGACCCTTTAATTTTTGTGTTAAGTCCAAGATCCGACAGCATTTCGAGGATTAACACTACATCCTTTCCGACAATATCAGGAACAACAACTTTATTTTCGCTCTTAATTATAAACGTTAATGTAAGATAAGCGCTTACCATTAAAATTAGAACAAATAAAATAAAGAAAAATGATATTTTTGCTATCCTTACGATAACTTTCTCCTTTTAAAACGAACTGAAAAAAAACCATCCATATTGTTTATATGCGGAAAAGTTTTAAGATAGCCGTTTTTATTAATAAGAGAAAGCGCATTAAAAGGAAATCCGGCAGGTTTTTTTTCAATAACAAACTCCGGATGCTTATTTAAAAAAACTTTTACAACTTCTTCATTTTCTTCAGGTTCCGTGCTGCATACAGTATAAACCAAAACACCTGAAGGTTTAACAAGATACGATAAAGTATCAAGAAATCTTACCTGTTTTTCTTTATAATATATTAAATTCTTTTTTGACATCAACCACTTTATATCCGGATTTCTCCTCAGAACGCCTAACCCCGAGCAGGGCGCGTCTAATAGAATACGATCAAATTCGGCAATATAATTTTTGTCAAAGGGTTTGTCTATATCGTGTATGCAGGTTTGAACAATTGAAATCCCCAGCCGTTTCATTTCAGACTCATGCCGCAAAAGCTTTTCATTGTTTTTATCCATGGCTACAATTTTGCCTTTATTTCTCATCATCTGAGCGATATGGCCTGTTTTTCCACCCAAACCTGCGCAGGCATCTAAAATGGTTTCACCTGGTTGTGGATTTAAAAGGTACGTGACAAGCTGGGCTGCTTCATCCTGTACCTGAAACCAGCCATTCTCAAATGCTTTAATTTTTGGAATAGGCAGCTTTGGTTTGAAAAAATAAATTCCATCCGGAGAATAACTTGTATAGTCAATTAGTTCTACATCTGATTCGAGTTTGTTTATCAGGTCGTCGCGGGAAATTTTCAGATTATTTGTACGTACGGTTATGGGCGGAATATTATTTACTGCATCGCAGAGCGCTTCAGTTTCTTTTAAGCCAAAATAATCAAGCCATCTTTTTATCAGCCATTCCGGAAATGATTTTGCTGTTGACAATGCTTTTACAGGATTTTTGTTACGATCCGGGAAGGGGACTTTTTTATAACCTTTTGCGGAACTGCGCAATACCGCATTTACGAATCCAACAACTTTCGGAGAGGTAACTGACTTGGCCATTTCTACAGATGTATTTACAGCAGCGGACACCGGTATTTTATCTAAATATATTACCTGAAAGAGTCCAAGCCGAAGAATATTTAAAACATTCGAATTTATTGCGTTTAATCGGGTATTAGAAAAATAGTCTATTATCCAGTCGAGCGTACCGCGCCGTCTGAGAACACCATATACCAGGGCATTAACCAAAGCGCGATCTCTTTTTGAAAGATATTGCTCTTTGTCGGCTATATCTTTTTCTAATACCCTATCAAGAGTTTTATGGCCCTCATCAAGAGTATTTAATATAAATAACGCAGTATTGCGTGCATGATCCGCCAAGAATATAGCTCCAGTTTGTTCTGAATTTGGTTGAGGGGGAGTGCAAGTAATCGTTGAACCAGTCTAATCAGCTTAATGTCGAATGTCGAACAAGGAATGTCGAATTACGAAGGAAGGTACTTAATAATTTTAAAAAAACATCCACGCTTCGATATTCAATATTCCCTGTTCGACATTCATCATTCAATCGGTGCTTTCTGGAACCGAAATGGTCACGTTTTGTTTTATATCACCCTTGGTTGAGTGATCTGTTTTAGTAGCCGTTCATGGGAAAAATAGTAGCAAACAAGGCTGCTTTCCAACATGTAAGCTTTTACAGGTGCTGTAGATGTGCGTTTTCAGGGTAATCAACTATAGTTTTGCTATGTTGGTTGCCCTGAAAACGTGCATATGCAGTGCCTGTGAACGCTTACCTATTTTAAAATCGTTCCGGGAGGTATAGAATGCCCGCGCAAAAAGTCTCTAATAGATAGCTGCTTGCCTGATTCGCCCTGAATTTTTAAAATAGACAGAGTTCCTTTACCCGTTGCGATCCTGAGTTCATCTGTGAAGCATTTTATTACTGTTCCCGGCCGGGCGGTGATATCCGTTAAGATCGGCCTGGCCGCAAAGATTTTAAGACGTTTATCGCCGTAAAACGTAAAGGCACCAGGCCATGGAGTAATTCCTCGTATAAATGCCTCAATATCTTCAGCAGACTTTTTCCAGTTTATATGCCCATCGTTTTTTTTAAGCAATGGTGCATATGTAGCCTTCTTGTGGTCCTGCGGGATGGGCTTTAACTCTTCAGCCTCTATAGCTTTTATTGTTTTTATAAGAAGATGAGCGCCAAGTTTTGCCAGGCGGTCATGAAGCGTTGCCGATGTGTCATCCGTGGCAATTTTCAATTTAGCAGAAAGAAGTATATCTCCTGTGTCCAAGCCCTCATCCATAAACATTGTTGTTACTCCGGTCTCTCTTTCCCTGTTTATAACAGCCCACTGAATTGGCGCTGAACCACGATATTTTGGAAGTAGAGATGCATGAATGTTAATTGAACCTATTCTTGGCATTTCAAGTATATTTTTTGTGAGAATATGACCATATGCTGCCACAACAAATATATCTGGTTTAAGCTTTCGTACAATTTCTTTAAAATTATCTGTCTTAATGGATACGGGTTGGATTACTTCATATCCTAGACCTATTGCGGTTTCTTTAACAGGAGGAGAAATTACTTTGCGGCCTCGTCCCTTTGGGCGATCAGGTTGAGTTACAACTAATACCACATCATAGTGGTTTTTGTTTAATTCCTTTAGGGAAGGGACAGCAAACTCAGGAGTTCCCATAAAGATGATTTTAAGCTTTCGATTATTCACTATTTTATAAACTCGTAAAAAATCATGAAGTTAACTATAGATGGCTAAGTAAAAAGTTTCATATACAAGGCGTAGTGATTTTTTAGGATCGAAGGCATACATATAGTATGTTGAGAGTCTGAAAAATCACTGCAACGCAGTAGATGGGACTTTTTACGACGCCATCACTATTTTCTCAATTGCTTTTTTATACGTCTTTTATAAAGTTCTCTTTTTAATGCGCTTATATGGTCTATAAATAAAATTCCGTTTAAATGATCAATTTCATGTTGCAAGACTATAGCAAGGTATCCTTCAGCATCAATTCTCATGGGCTTACCTTCTCTATCGAAAGCTTCAACCAGTATGGATTCTGCACGTTTTACGTCTGCCCTTAGATCCGGAACGCTGAGACAACCTTCCTTTTCTGATATTATACGACCATTGCTTTCGATAATCCTTGGATTTATAAGAATCTGAAGAGATCTTTTTTCTTCGCACTGTGATACATCATAGAGGATTAGACTTTTATCGAATCCTACCTGTATTGCAGCCAGCCCGACACCTTTTGAATTATACATTGTAAAAGACATGTCTTCAATAATCTTCTGAGTCGTTCCATCTATATTTTTAACAGGTTTAGCAGGCTGTCCTAAAAATTTGTCGGGATATGTTAAAATATTAAGCATTGGCATTATAATAGATTTTCCCCAAATCAACACCTGAAAGCGTTGCGGATATAACTCCTATAATTATTACCGGAAATATTTGGATTGCATGGCTAGCCAGAGTAAAGCCGGCAGCTTCTTTTGCCGAGATGCCGAAAAGGGACAGTGCGAAAATACCTCCTGCTTCCCATATACCCCAGAAACCAGGGACAGATGGAAGAGCTATAAAAAAACATATAATAATCATGACTGCAAATAGTTCAAGATATGACAGCCTTATGCCTGGGCAACCAAGAGCTATGATATAGAGAGAAAAGGCTGATAACACCCATATAATAAAAGAGAGCCCAATACAAATGCATATTTTTTTGGGATAGTTAATAAAGGAAAAACCAGTTGAGAGGTTATCTACAAAGCATATCAAAGAGGCACAGAATTTTTGAATTTTATTTTTTAATGAAACGCTTGTTAATGAAAAAAGCAAGGGGATTTTATTGATTGTCCATTTTATACCTTGTCGGATTGAGCTAAAACTAAAAAGCATGATCCCGGCTATAAGTATAATCATTAATTTGAAAAGATTTCCGCCAATGCTGATCAGGGTTTCCCCGTTCAGATTATATTTCCCAAAAGAAATACTAAGCCGGGGATCTATATCTATATACGCAAGCATTGCTCCAAAAAGAATGATGAGAATACTTGAGTCAAATATACGTTCAACCACAACCGTTGCAAGGCCCGTTGAAAAGGGAACCTTTTCCTTTTTTTGCAGAATAGCTGGTCGCGCCACCTCGCCGACCCTGCCCGGAAGGATGCAGTTTAACATAAAACCTATCATCAAAGGATGAAATGCTTTCCAGAAGCTGACTTTGCAGACCGGTTCCAATATAAGCATCCATCGAAATGCTCTTAATGAAAAACTTATAAAAACAACAAATACAGATGGAAATAACCATAAATAATTAATTGATGACAGGTATTCTATAAGTTCATTAAATGGAACATTTTTAAAAGCAAAATAGAATGCAGCAATTGAAATTACAATACCTATTATAAGAGAAATTTTTGCTTTTTTTTTCATACTCTTAATATTGAATATTTAAGGAATATTCAACCCTTTGAAAATCACATTAATCTGCGATTAACCATTTTGATTATACTTTGCACAGCTATAAACTGCGCTTTTTGAAACGGTCAGGATTATAAGAAAAAATTAAACCACGAAGGACACGAAGGGGCACGAAGATTAGAATTAATGCTTTTTATAATTTCTTTGAGTTCTTCGTGAGCTTCGTGGTGAAAAAAACATAATAAAAAAGTCCAGATTTTGACCGTTCACACTATAAACAGTATAAAATGATAAAGCGATGCGATACCACAAATTTTCAATTCGGTTCCGGTTTATCCGGATTAGGATAGGAGCTTGCGTGCTTTTATTATATCTTTTTTGATTTGTTCTGATAGTTCTGAAATATTTGAGAACTTTTTTTCATCCCTTAATCTATCTATAAAGTTGACACGAATTTTCTGACCGTAAATATTTTCTTTAAAGTCAAGTATATGAGCCTCAACAGTAAAGATATAATCATCAAAAGTAGGGCTATAACCGATATTTGCCACTCCTTTAAAATTTTCCCCCTCGCATTCGACTATAACAGCATATACTCCAATTTTTGGCTTCAGTTCATCATATAGATTTATATTAGCAGTGGGGAATCCAAGGAGTTTTCCCCCTCTGTCACGTCCAACCTCGACTTTTCCTCTTATCTGGTAATACCTGCCCAATAGTTTTTTGGATTCAGCAACTTTTCCGGCCATGACCAGTTCACGTATTTTTGTGCTGCTGATTCTTTCAGGATAGGTGTTTGATATATACAACTCGTCTATTACGATTACTTCAAAACCACATTGGTTCCCCAAAGTTTTTAGCAGGCCTAAATTCCCCTCACGATTTTTCCCGAAAGTATAATCTTTGCCCACCGCAATTGCCTTAATCCCAATGCGCTTGACAAGGATATCTTCCAGGAATTCCTTCGCGGGTATGGCTGCAAACTCCTGTGTAAAGGGAATGCAAATAAGAACATCAAGGCCGGCCTTTTCTATGAGTTCTACCTTTTGTTCGTAAAGGGTAATAAGAGGGGGATGATTATTTTTTTTTAATACTCTGATAGGATGGGGTTCAAAAGTCATAGCGATTGATGTACCATTAAGTGCTATAGCTTTTTCAATCAGATTATGAAAAAGAGCCTGATGTCCAAGATGTACGCCATCAAAATTACCTATTGTAATAACAGCATTTTTGTATGGTTTTGTTATCTTATTTATATCTTCAATTATTATCATTCCTAACTTTCCTGCTTAGAGCTTAAAATAATGAACTTGACAAGAATAAAAAAAAGAAATAAATAGAACTTCTTCTGAATAAAATCAACCTTTAATTTATTATGATTTTAGACGGCAAAGTAAAAAGCTTCAGTTTCAAGGCGCGCAAATTCTGATGAGAGAGACGTACTTATAGCTACGTCGCAACGACAAAGGATGCAGCGCAACGCAGAAAATGGACTTTTTACGAAGCCGTTATGATTATGCCGAAGTGGCGGAACTGGTAGACGCGCTAGGTTCAGGGTCTAGTGGGGGTATCTCTGTGGGAGTTCGAGTCTCCCCTTCGGCACCATCTATAAAAAATTGGCCGCAATCTCAAGAGGTTGTGGCTTTTCGACAGTACTTCTCTCCTAAACTGACTTCTGAATACTGATTCCCGGCCTCTGAATTAGTTATGCTTTATAGATTTTTAGCTGACGCTATCATAATTATCCATTTGATTTTCATTCTATTTGTAATTTTAGACGGTTGCCCCCCACTCCTTAACAAGCTCGTGCTCAATTTTCAGATGGTCGAGGACCCTTGCAATTACAGAATCTACGAGGTCGGAGATGTTTTGCGGGTTTGAATAAAATGAGGGGGATGGAGGCATGATGGTTGCGCCGGCCTTGGCTGCCACATACATGTTTTTCAAATGGATAATGTTTAAAGGAGTTTCCCTTGGCAGCAGGATCAACGGACGTTTTTCTTTGAGATTTACATCAGCAGCCCTGTG
>JAFDFV010000411.1 GCA_019309665.1 Deltaproteobacteria bacterium
ACAGCAACTGGAAGCATTAATGCCGCTCCAAGAGATCCGACAGATACCCGGTTGCATAAACATATAAGCATTATAAAAGTCAGCAGGGCAAAAAAACACGCTATCGGTGAAATTATAATGAAACACCCTGCTGCAGTTGCGACACCCTTTCCACCACCCTTAAATTTCAGAAAAACAGGAAAAAGATGTCCTGATAAAGCTGAAACAGCTATAAGGGATATATATATTTCAGCCCAAAAACCATTAACACCCATTAATTTGATTGCAAGATATACAGGAAACGCACCTTTAAGCACATCGCCTGCCAGGGTAATTATTCCTAGCCTGTTTCCTGCTATTCTCCTAACATTTGTGGCGCCTATGTTGCCGCTGCCCTTTTGCCTGATATCAAGGGTTGTAAACAACTTTGTTAAAATAAAGCCACAGGGAACTGAACCGAGCATATATGCAAAAATCACAAGTGCCGGCAACTTTAATATATTTACAAGATCCATTATAAGTTATCCCTAAAATAATAATTTATCACGGATTTTCACGGAATTACACTAAATTATAGACTTTCAGATAATTAATTTCACAAGGCCGGAAGGAGGAAGGCCTATTAGTTATACGTCGACGACTGATAACACAGTGAAATTATTTATCTGAAAGTCTATATCAAAATACCCTATAACTATGACCAGATTATAGTGATAATGCCTGCGAGAATAAAATGACTCTCAACCAGAAATTCCAGCCTTATGCCGGGAAGCATATAGCCCCGTTCATAGGCTGAAAGAATTACAAATATGAAAACCGGACAGAGCGTAAGCAAGAAGCCAAGGGTTGAGATAAGCTGAAACGCACTCGACAGCAGCAATGTTGCGAAAATAAGAGTTAACATGATTTTTAAAAGGCGCGTGGTCCGCTTTTCTCCCAATAGTATCGGGATAGTTGCCCTTCCTACTATGCGGTCGCCCTGCATATCAAGGGTATCAAAAAAAGCGGTTCTGACAAAAACCATGCAAGCTGACAGAAAAAACACAATAATTGTGCTTACGCCGATACTTTCAGATACTGAAAGAGTGGGGAATATCGAAGTAACGATTCCCCAGGCTACTGCTATAAGAACCGTCTTTGACCCTGGTATATCCCTTATCCTGCGATATCTGCCTCCAAAAAGGCCTTCCGGCAAGAGCCTTATGTTATATGAAAGGCCAAGTAAACTCATGAGGAAAAGAATCAAAAAAGAAGTAATACCCATAAGATAGGCGGCAATCAGGCCTGCACTGCCGGCAAATACAGCAAGTACTGAGAGAAACACCTTATGTTTTCTGTAAAAAAGAGCTCTTTCAGGATCATTGTAATGATCGGCTTTACTGCCGATCAGGTTGTTTAGTATGTGCATGGACAGAACATAAAGTATGGATATAAGAACATGAGGGAAATGGTGCTCGATTCCCTGCAGACTGGTACAGGCGTAACACAGGCATCCGGCACCAAGGGAAACATAGATATTTGTTAAAAGAAGTGATCGTTGTATGGAAAAAAATGCTTTGTGCCATCTCTGCTCTTTTTTAAAAAATGAAGATTCAAGAGTTCTGTAAACTCTTTTTATTATCCAGTTCGGAGTAGAAGCTCCTGCCGTTAATCCTATGTTTTTGGCTGTGGCAAGGGCTTTTAAATCAAGCTCATCTTCTGATTCAATGTGGTAACAAGGTTTTCCTGATTCTTTTGCAATTTCAGAAAGCCTCTGGGTGTTAGCGCTGTTATGGCCGCCCACGACTATCACCGCATCTACTGACTTTGCAAAACGTTTTACTTCTGCCTGCCGCCTTGATGTGGAATCACAAATAGTATTGAAGATTTTGTAGTGCGGGAATTTTTTGTTTGCCCATTTTTTTACTTCTTCAAAAAATTCTATGTTCTGAGTGGTTTGAGCAACAATGATGGCCTTTTCAAAGGCAGGAAGAGAGTCGAGGTCATTAATATCATCAATAACATATCCCTTGCCATCTGAGTAGCTGTGCAGTCCTATAACCTCCGGATGATCCTTGTCGCCGATAATTATTGATGTATAACTCTGCTCGGCGTGTTTCTTTATAATGGTTTGCACCTTGATTACACGTGGGCATGTGGCGTCTATTATTGTAAAGCCGGCTTTTTTCAGCTTTTCCTTTGCCTGGGGAGGAACTCCGTGCGCCCTTATCAGGACAGTGCCTGAACCGTGATCCGGTATATCATCTATGACGGATATTCCCTTTTCTTTTAAAAGGTTCAGGATGTGTGGGTTGTGTATCAGAGGACCATAAGTATAGATAGGATTTTTGTGTTTACTGGGCGCATCAAGAGCCATTTCAACTGCTCTGCGTACGCCCATGCAGAAGCCCGCGGTCTTAGCAAGTAATATTTTCATCTAATCAGGTTCAGATCTTAGGAACGTGGACGAAATAACTTCCCCAACTATAAATCACAGCTTCAGGCCGCCTTTGTCCGGTCTCAAAGCACAAAAATATTGAAATAGCTCGCTATTCCTTCAACTTTTGTGAGAACAAATTCGACCCAAATCTGTGCGCCTACTTGAGGAAGTTAATTCGGCCACGTTCCTTATTGATATTATATAGACTTTCAGATAATTAATTTCACAAGGATAGAAGGAGGAAGGCGTATTAGTTATACGTCGACGACTGATAACGCAGTGAAATTAATTAGGAACATGGACGAAATAACTTCCCCAACTATACATCACAGCTTCAGGCCGCCTTTGTCCGGTCTAAGATCACAAAAATATTGAAATAGCTCGCTATTCCTTCAACTTTTGTGATCTGAGATCGAACAAATTCGACCCAAATCTGTGCGCCTACTTGAGGAAGTTAATTCGTCCACGTTCTGCTCTACAAGAGAAAGCGAATGAATACGCGCTTTTAAGAGTTTTTGTTCTCCAAATATGTTGTTTAAGACAAGACCATCGCCTTCAGGTTCGATTGTGTCAACAGCTTCCATGACCAGCTTTTCATCATTTTCTTCAATAAGATAAGCATTTGCTTCACACATAGTATTTCTCCCTTAGTTATCTGTAAAATCTTTCAGATTTTCCTGTATCAGTGATTCGATAAAATGCGGAAGTGGAATTGAGGATAACCCTATTATTTCAACATTTTCTTGAGTTAGCGGTATGAGAAGTTTTTTGGCGGGGCTGCTTGCTACAGCCTCTGCGATTTTTGGTGTTATTTCACCCATCATGGCATTTGCTAAAATTATACCGATAGGCCCTATGATAACATCAACGCTCTTTATGGTGTGAGCAATGGCATTTTCTCCAGAGGCGCCACGATTTGCTCTTGCCTTAAGCATCTGGGATGTTGCTATAGCATTTGCGCCTAAAGCTATAATTTCAACTTTTTCGCCAAAACATTCTTTGAGCTTCTTTATAATCGTGCTTCCTATCCCGCCGCCTTGTCCGTCAATTACGCATATTCGTTTCATATTACTTACGTTTCGATAGTTTTTTCTTGGGCTCATTGAATTAAACACACAGTATATGTTGCGATCAAGCTATAAGTGCCTAAAGTGAGCTAAAGTATATTAAAGTGCCTAAAGTTGTGGTACGCCTTCGGCGTGCTAATTGATAATCCAAAGATAGAGAGAGTTTGTATCCTTTGTACATTGA
>JAFDFV010000080.1 GCA_019309665.1 Deltaproteobacteria bacterium
TGCAAATCTTTTAATGTTAATTCGCAGTTGTTAATCTGTCCATCAGAAAAAACTTTGTTTATAAGATTTTGTACAAGTCCCTGAATTCTTGATGGCGTGGGATTATCCAGAGTCCTTGAGGCAGCTTCAACAACATCTGCAAGCATGACAAGTCCGGCTTCCTTGGTCTGAGGTTTTGGGCCGGGGTATCTGAAATTGTCTATCTCTACAGCGTCCTCTCCCTTTTGTTTCTTTGCTTTTTCGTAAAAATAGGTGATCAGGCTTGTGCCATGGTGTTGCCTTATAGTATCGATTATTGCTTGGCCAAGTTTATTTTGTTTTGCCATCTCAACACCTTCTTTTACATGAGCAACTAATATATGTTTTGACATGGAAGGAGCAAGTTTGTTGTGCTTGTTTTTCCCGTTTTTCTGGTTTTCAATAAAATACAAAGGTTTCTTTATCTTGCCGATATCGTGATAATAGCCGCAAGCTTTAGCAAGCAAAGGATTTGCACCAATTTCAGTCGCTGCGGCTTCAACCATGTTGCCCACAATAACGGAATGGTGATAGGTGCCGGGAGCCTCTATCATTAGCCGGCGAAGAATCGGTCTTTCGAGATTTGCAAGTTCTAAAAGCGTGATATCTGTTGTATAACCAAATGCTATTTCTACAAGAGGGGCAATGCCTGTTGTAACGATTCCAGCTATGATACCACCCATAAAGGCAAAAGCCCAGATCTCCAGTATTTTGAAGCCTACAAAGCCTGAAATATAAAAAGAGATTGCAGTTGAAAGCACTGCATTAAGCAATCCAAGCTTTAAGCCCGTTTTAATAAACACTTTACGTTCCCTGCAATTTTGGATCCAGTAAGCTGCCATTGAGCTGTTAAGCAGGAAATAGATAAAAATTTCAAATCTGTTTTGAAAAATTACTGCTGTGCATGCAGCAGCCACCAAAGCAAAGGGTATTGCTATATTGAAGCATAGCAATAAACATATGGTCATGGCACCAGAGGCAATTGGAATACTGAAAATAATTGCTGAACGCGAAATTCCAAAAGTCGAATTTTGGGTCAGTGCTTCGGATAATGGTGCGAATAGTCTGGCAAACAATAAAATGATTATAAGCATACAGGCCATAACCATTAGATTTTTATTATGATTGCGTGCAAATCGTTTGTTATGATTAATGTGAAGGATGTAAGTTAAGATAAGCAGGCACAGCATTATCATTGCTGCACCGATACTTATTGCCAGAATACGTTCTTTTTTTGTTTCTGTCTGCAGATTTTTGAGCTTTAAAAGCTGAACTTTTGTAATTATTTCGCCTTCGCGGAGGAGCATTTCCCCTGTTTTTATTTTGTAAAGAACCGGCTTGATTTCTGCGGCAGCTCTTTTTTTTCGTTCTTCGGTTTCATTTGTGTTTAGAATTATATTTGGCTGGATGAGCTTTTGGACAAAATCTACGACAAGGTTAATTAAATTGTAGTTCATGTCTTTGAGCAGGGGCTGACCAATAATTCTTACCATTGTTTTTGCCTGGTCAGGATTATAAAATGACTTAAGATTATAAACAACTTTTTCGCTTTTTGTTTCAACATCCCTTAATATTATCGCCTTATCTGATTCTTTAAGAAGAATATCTTTGTTAATGACAACCCCGTTATTTATTATTTCTGTTAGAATTCTGGAAACAAGATCGGCGATATTACTTGAAAACTTTTCTTCTATAAGAATTTCATATGCATCATCGCTCACAGTGAAGCCGATTTTTTCCTCAAAGTTCTCTTTGAGGTGCCGGAGTTGTTCATTTAGCGATTTTATTTCTTTATTTGGAGAAACTTTATCCTGGCTTTCTTTGTATGCTTCGAAAACATCGCTGAGTTCAGCAAAAGCTTGTTTTACGTTCCGGCAAAGTTTTAGGCTAAGAGATGCATTGTTATCGTAAACAGTTAAAACCTCTTCGGCAGCCTTTTTACGATTTTCCTTTGTAGCTTCTTTATCTTCAATAAGAAAATCTTTTGGCGCTTTAATATCTCTTTCAGCAACATCTCCTAACTTATAGGGATGTTTTGTTATAACAAGAGTCGGATAAAGGACAATGGTAAATATTATGATAAAACCTATTAGAATGAACCATCTGATAGATTTGCCTGAGGCAAAAAAATTTTTAATTGCTTTATTATTTTTTTCTATATTCATATGGGATTTATTGTGTTATTTTTTTTGCTTGCTTCCAGCTCTTCATACGCATTGATAATTTTCTGAACTAATTTATGCCTGACCACATCTGTTTTTGAGAAAAAAACAAACTCTATTCCATCTATTCCCTGTAAAATATTTTTTGTTTCTATGAGTCCGGAAGATTTATTAACCGGAAGATCTGTCTGAGTGATATCGCCGGTTATTACGGTCTTGGAGTTAAAGCCTATTCGGGTCAGGAACATCTTCATCTGTTCAGATGTTGTATTTTGTGCTTCATCTAAAATAATAAAAGCATCATTTAATGTTCTTCCACGCATAAAAGCAAGGGGTGCTACTTCTATAACTCCTTGATGCATGAGATTGGAAACCTTCTCAAAACGCATCATATCGTGAAGCGCATCATAAAGAGGTCTTAGATACGGATCAATCTTTTCCGTCAGGTCCCCGGGCAAAAAGCCCAGAGTCTCACCAGCCTCAACCGCCGGCCTCGTGAGAATTATTCGGTTTATCTGTTTTTTTGAAAGAGCTGAAACAGCCATAGCCATAGCCAAATATGTTTTGCCTGTTCCAGCAGGCCCTATTCCAAAAACCATATCATAATTGCGGATAGCATCAATATATTCTTTTTGAGAGCGATTTTTGGGTGTAATAAAGCGCTTTTTTGATGCAATGAACACTTTATCCAGAAAAATATCTTTAAGCTTGATATTATCATCAGAACAAAGAGCCCTTACCGCATAATCAATATCGCTGGGATAAACAGGAAGTTTTTCCTTTAAAAGGCCGTAAAGCTGATTTAGTATATTTTTGGCCAGGTTTGTTGCAATGCTGTCGCCCTGAATAATAACAGTGCTGCCTCTTGCGTGGATTGTAATGCCCACAGCTTCAGCAATTTTTTGAAGATTATGGTTATGTTCGCCGAAAAGCTGTTTTGTCAGATCTATATCTGAGAAAGTCAGTTTTATCTTCTTATTGATTGAGTTTTCATCCATAGGGCTTATACCTAAGTTGAGCGATTTTTTGCGAAGATATGTGCTGAGATCTTTATGCATAAGGATTTGCAAAAACCGCAGGCATACCCGTGGATATGTCGAGGATTTTTGCGAAGCCTTTATGCGCAAGAGATCGGCGCAGATTGAGTAAAAAATCGCTCAATTTAGTTTAAAAAACTTTATAATTTTTAGTTCAATTATTTTTTGCATTTAAAAACGTGTTAAAATAAATAGTTGCCTTTTTGTTGCTATTTTACTTTAAAGGAACGCTATGAATAAGTTTGATATTTTGATTGTAATTGTTTTTGGATTTTGCCTGATAAGAGGTTTTTTTAGAGGGTTTATCAAGGAAATGTCTTCGATAGTTGGTGTTTTAGGAGGATTCTATGCAGCTTATACTTATTACCTGGAAGTTGCAAGACCACTATCAGGATGGATTTCAGACAAATCGTACCTTCATATAATTAGCTTTTTGATTATTTTTTGCATAGTTTTCCTTATTATCAGCATTCTTGGTGTAGTAATCAAGTATATTCTAAATATTGCATTTTTAGGCTGGTTTGATCGTATTTGCGGAGCTGGATTTGGGATAATTAAGGCAACATTAATGGTTTCTGTTTTGTTGATAGCTTTTACCGCCTTCCTCCCAAAGGGGGCACCGATAGTCAAAGACTCTATGCTTTCCCCTCATGTTTTATTTTTTTCTGAAAAGATGGCTAAAGTAATTCCTGAAGATATGAAACATCAGTTTGTATCTAAAATTGAGGAATTAAAAAAGGCCTGGAAGAAAAGCTAAGTATTCCCTCTAATTGGTGCCTGTCCGAAAAGTATTTTTTTTAATGCCGGCAATAGTTTCAGCTTATTTACCGATGTGAAGATTTGTGAAAAAGCTATTAGCCATTTGCTATTAGCTGAATGTGTTATCTGTTTGATTTTTTAAGCTAACTGCTAAAATTTTTAAGGGATAAGTTTGGGAATAAATGCTTTAAATAAACTTATTGACACGTTAAGAGGGGAAAACGGATGTCCATGGGATAAAAAGCAGACACCCCGTTCCATGTCGGTTTATCTTGTAGAAGAGATATATGAGCTTTTAGAAGCAATTGAATCAGGAAATACCGATGATATCTGCGAAGAACTGGGAGATGTTTTGTTCCATATTCTATTTATAGCCAAGCTGTTCCAAGAGATGGGCTCTTTTAATATAGATGACGCTGCTTCTGTAAATAAAGAAAAAATGATACGTCGTCATCCTCATGTCTTTGGTGATAGTAAGGTCAGCCGCTCTGATGATTTAAGAAAACAGTGGCACCGGATTAAGATGAATGAAAAAACACATAGTGGAAATAAATCGATATTGGATTCTATCCCTTCAGGCCTTCCCGCTTTGAGGCGTGCCTACAGGATTTCAGAGCGCGCAGCAAGGGTGGGATTTGACTGGAATAATATTTCAGGTGTTATGCAGAAAGTTGAGGAGGAATGGTCTGAATTAAAGACCGAATTAAATAAATCAGATAAAAATCAGGAAAGTTCAGCAATAGAAATCGGAGATGTTATATTTACCCTTGTAAATGTAGCCAGATTTGCGCGCATTCATCCTGAAAATGCTCTGGCGGATTCCATTAAAAAATTTGAAAATCGTTTTAAATATATGGAGAAAGTTATATTAAAAAGCGGGAGAAAAATAGAATCTGTTTCTCAGGGTGAAATGAATGAATTATGGGAAGAAGCCAAAAGAAAAGGTAACGGTTCAGCCACTAAATAAAAAGAGTGTTCATTAATATGATTGCTATTATAGACTATGATGCGGGCAACCTTGCAAGTGTGGAACGGGCTGTTTCATATTTAGGGTTTAAGTGCATTGTTACAAATAACATGAAAACAATAGACAGTTCGGAGCGGATAATATTCCCCGGAGTCGGCGCCGCCGGTGCTGCTATGGACAGTTTGAAACGTCTTGGACTGGATTCAGCTATAAAACAGGCGGTTATTGACGGCAAACCAATACTTGGCATATGTCTCGGCACTCAGATAATCATGGAATATAGCGAAGAAAATGAAACACCTTGTCTTAAGATAATAGATGGATTTGTTAAGGCATTTCCGCCGGATATTAAATCCAAAGATGGCAGCCGGTTAAAAATTCCTCACATGGGCTGGAACGGCTTGGAAAACATTAAAAAACATCCGGTTCTTTCGGATTTGCATGAGGATGATGAATTTTACTTTGTTCATGGATACTATCCAAATCCGAACGATTCAGAACATATTCTGGCTACAACGGATTACGGAATTTCTTTTGCATCGGTTATTGGATTCAATAACATAATTGCCACCCAGTTTCATCCTGAAAAAAGCGGGAGACCCGGGCTGTCTTTGCTGAAGAATTTTTGTATGTGGAGTCCAGGTTAATCTTTAAAGAAATTTACAAACTCGTAACGCTTCAGGTATAATCAAATTCAAACCATGAAAAACTCACGCATAAGATATCGCAAAGAAAGAACTCGTCCTGAATGAAAATAATAGTAAGAGTTCAACAAGCTATTAATAAACAATGGCAAGATACTGCAAGGTTCTTTTTTAACGATCTCTAATGCGCTTAAACAGTTTCCTATTTTGAATCTGATCACACCTGAAGCTCACTCGCAACCGCTTTGTTTAATAGATTTAAATGACATATAAAAATAAGTTTGTAGATTTCTGATAATGCTGTAGGAAAAAGATATGTTAAGTAAGCGCATAATCCCATGCCTTGACGTTCGTGAAGGAAGGACAACAAAAGGCATACGTTTTGAGAATAATGTGGATATTGGAAATCCCGTTGAAATGGCATCTTTCTACTATGAAGCCGGTGCAGACGAGATTGTTTTTTACGATATTACCGCATCTCACGAAAAAAGAAATATCATGATTGATGTGGTAAGACGTGTGGCTGAAACAATATTTATACCTTTCTCAGTGGGCGGAGGGATACGTGACGTAGATGACATGAGAAATGTACTGTTGGCCGGGGCTGAAAAGGTAAGCGTTAATTCAGCGGCAGTTAAAAACCATGAAATTATATCTAAAGGAGCTGAAATTTTTGGAAGCCAGTGCATAGTCCTTGGTATGGATGTAAAATATGTTGGGGAAAGTGTAAAAATTCCTTCTGGTTATGAAATAGTAATCAATGGGGGAAGAAAGTATATGGGTATTGATGCGCTGAAATGGGCAGTTGAAGCACAAGAACTTGGGGCGGGAGAAATTTGTTTAAATTCTATAGATGCAGATGGAACTCAGGATGGTTATGAGCTGAAACTGACCTCTCTTATTTCAGAGAATGTTAGTATCCCTGTAATCGCATCAGGGGGTGCCGGAAAACCCGAGCATCTTCGCGAAGTTTTGACTAAAGGAAAAGCCGATGCGGCGCTTATTGCGTCAATGGTTCATTATGGCACATACACTGTTTCAGAGATTAAGACATACCTGGATTCATGTGGTGTAAAGGTTCGAAAAAGCTGGTGATGGGCTATGGCTCCATTTATTCGGGTTATTTGATCAATATGCCGACATTTGATATTAAAAGCCTGCAAATACTTTTTTTGTTGTTATTATCAATTGTATTGAAAACAAATTCATTTTTTTCTTCGGTATATTCAGGGCCGGGTTTTTTTAATTTAAAACTAATTTCACCCCCAACTTTTTTTTTAATTCCTGAACGAATGACTCTATCAAAAATTTCATCAGCAACTTTTTTGATGATTGCCTGACGCTTTCCGTCAGATGCTTTATTGATTCCTTTTATAGTTGGTTTTTGTTCCTGAAATTTATTTTGCTCAAAAGTTTTACGTGTGAGCTGTTCGCTTAATACTTTGAGAACATTATGTATTTTATAAGAAGGTATGTGCATATTTATCTTCTAATTTATAATCCAGGGCTCCATCCAGCATAACTGATTTAATGACAAGCATAGGCTGAATAATATATTCTGATAAAGCTCCTATGGCTTTCAAAGGCAATTTCCGGCAGATCGTTATAATTAAAATAAGCTGCATCAGATGCATCGTCGCCTGCTTTAAGGATACCATTATAATTTTTTATAAGATAACCGACCATAAGAACGCTATGATATCTTGGGCTGATATTTGTTGTAACGCCCAGAAGCATCTCGATTTTACCTGAAAGGCTGGTTTCTTCTTTCAGTTCTCTTAAAGCGCCCTGTTCGGGCGTCTCGCCAAGCTCAATAAATCCCCCGGGCAGACACCAGAAGCCAATTTTTGGCTCTACGCTTCTTTTAACGAGCAATATTCTTTCCTTATTATCAACCACGACAAGGCAGGAAGCAGGCACCGGATTTTCGTAAATGGCTTCATTGCATTTTTTGCAGAAAAGGCGGATAGTTCCCTGCAATTGCTTTTTAGAAAGCTTTGCTCCGCAAAAATGACAAAAAGATTTTTTTTGCATCTTAATCGTCAAAACCCCCCTTAGATCCTTTGTCGGTGATAATAGATTTTGCTTTTTTAACAATCTTTTCCAGTGTCCATTCAACTGGATCTTCAAATCTTTTTGTTTTTGGGCCCGGATAGTAAGTCCCGGAATCAAGTATGGTGCTTATAACAATAGGAGCTGTATCCTGTGCATTCAATACATTTACAAGCATTTTATATATAAATTCTTCGACTCGTTTTGACATTCTTTCTTTTATCTCTTTTGGCTGTCCAAGCAGCCTGTTTTCAAACGGCAGGTTAAGCTTCTTGTAATTCCCCCCTTTAATCCCTTTTGAGTCAGCATAGGCAACTATTTCAGACCATATATTTTCAGTGACGCCTTCGCCTTTTACCTTGATAAACTTGCCCTCATTATCAAGCCTGGCATTTCCGTAATCATTAACCTCCAGACCCCATGAAATCATTTGAAGAGCTGTAGCCACATTTGCTTTGGTGGTTCTGGTTTTAGCTGCTATCTCTCTCAACCTCTCAGAGCTGTTTCCGGATGTTCCATGCTGTGCACCAGACATGTTGTATTTTGCTAAAGCTTCGTGGATTTCAGCAGTCAGGTTTACTTGAATTCCCTGGTCGCTTGCCTCTATACCATGAGTTGTTCCGTTATTTAATGCTATCCAGTCAGGGAAAATATTATTGGCATTCAGGCCCTGTATGAGAAACAAAGCTTCATCCACTGTTGAAAGGCCTTCTTTGCCCTTAATTTCACCAACCTCTGTTTCAAGGCCTGCCCATTCGGGGATAAATGGAGTTAGCACAATGTTTGCAATAAGATTCTTGTCATCAGGCAGGTGTGAAGCATCTATTGCAATAGATGTAATTCCTGCTTCAAATAAGGTAGGGATTTCCGTTTTTGCCTCTTCAATATCTTCATCTTTTTTTATGCCATAGTGATCTGCGTGCAAAGCTACCGGTATCGTGATATTCATTTCATTGCACAGAGCGTCAACAATCCTGGCAATGTTCCAGTAATTTACTGCACAATAGGCATTTGCGCCACCTTCTGACTTGGCGATTTCAATGATAATGGGCGAATTTGCGCGCTGAGCGGCCTTAAGAGCCCCACGTATCACAAAATAATTTCTGCCATTAGCAGCCATTGAGATCGCTTTACCCTTTGTAATCATAGCTCTGTCTATAAACTTTCCACTAACGATTAATGCTTTTGAATTGGGGAAAAGCTTTACTACGTTTGGCGGACGGCCAATTTTAAGAGCCTTTTCAAAATCAATTGAATTGTTGACTTTATTATTTGACATGGCTTAACCTCCTTTTAACTTACATATTACGTACCAAAAAATGTCAAAACTCATTTGGTTTAAGTTTTATGAAAAATTATGACGTATCAATATTCCTACATAATACGTAAGGAATATGACTAACACGGCAATAGAGATATGTTCCATTACTACCTTCCATGGATTTACTCCGCGTTCATTTGCAACGTAAATACTGAAAACACTCAACAGAAGAAGTCCCCATACTATGCTGACAACAATTGCCTGTTTAAGAGAGAAAATCAACATCGGTAACAGGAAGGTTATTGCAAAAACGAATTTAGAAAACAGAGTTGAAAGTGTGGCTTCCCATATTTCTATAGTCGGATGTTTTTTTGATTCCTCGGCAATATGAACACCAAGGGCATCAGATAACGCATCGGCAACAGCTATTGTCAATATGCCGCCTATGATAACTTCCTTTGAGTGAGCACCGGAGTATAACCCAATAATTAAACCAAGAGTCGTAATTATACCGGAGGTCAGGCCAAATCCGAATCCGCTTTTTATGGAACGTTTTAAGCTCACGCAAATCCTTATGGTTCAGGGTTCACCGTTCAGGGTTAACTTTCTTTCGTTGGCCTTGGCTCATAGGCCGGCATCATGTCTTCTCTATTTGAAATTTTATTTTTAATCTATAGTCCTTTTTAGATGTGAAAATCAATAATTATATATTATACCTAAATTAAGCGATTTTTTACTCGACCTGCACCAATCTTTTGCGCATCAAGGACTTGCGAAAAGTCTCAACATATCCATTGGTATGCCTGCGCTTTTCACAAACCTTGCTGCATCAAGATTTTAGCACATTTCTTCGCAAAAAATCGTTCAACTTAAGTTGCAAATAGAGCAATTCATTGTTAAGCTGTCATGCAAATTTACTTTAGGAGTAACTGATTATGAAAAAATTGCAAATAGAGTTAGTAGTGGCTGTATTTATTTTTTTTATTTCATCAGGCGCAGCTTTTGCGAATCAGTCCTCGGTTTCACTGGAAGCTCCAAATTCAGTTGAAAGAGGAACTGAAATCACAATAAAAGTCCATGTTACACACAGCGCCAATAATTATTTTCATTATACAAAATGGGTTTCTATAAAGGTTAATGGTGAAGAAATAGCAAGATGGGACTATGGTAAGTATAAGTATAAAAGACCTAAAGCTAAAAACTTTACCAAGGAAATTAAATACATAGTAACTGATGACGTAATAATTCAAGCTGAAGCAAGCTGTAATATCCACGGAAGCAAAAAAAGGGCGACAAAAAAGGTTTTTATAAAATAAACTAGCCTGCAGGAGGTCTATTTATGAAGATCGGCGGATTGTCGATTATCTTGATTCTCGGAATTTGCAATTTTATTTTACTTGTTTTTCAGCTTGGAACAGGTCTGCGTTTAATTAAGGTATCGTTTGGAATTCACAAAAAAACAGGAATTATTTTATTTGTCTGCGCTTTTCTACATGGCATTCTTGCTTTTTTTACACGCTGATCTAAATAAATCGCAGGTCGAGTAAAAAATTAAGGGGCAGTATATTTACCACCCCTTAATTCATGCAGCCTCCCAGCATTGCGGCTCAATTAAGATGATGTGGAAGGAGCCTTTAGCATGTCTATCTCATCGGATGCGTCCGCCGGATAGGCCGGGCCAACAGCAGGCGGATACCATTCGTACCCCCTGCCAAAACCGCGTCCCCAACCCCTGTCCGGGCCGAATCCACCTCGAAATCCGCGTCTTAGCCCTAAACCTCTACCATAGCTAAAGCCTTCAGTAAACCTGGGATTGTATCCCGCATTTGAAGGATTACAACGGCCCCTGGCTCCGCCGGTCATGGGGCCTGCTCCCATCGGACCTGTTTGATCAAATCCTGGCATAGTCACCTCCTCAATGATTTTTGTTTTGGATTGAATGATTACCTTTTACCGTCCGCTACCGCGGCCTTGTCCCGCTCCTCTGCCTTTTCCCTGACCTCGGCCGGCACCTCTACCTGCTCTCTGTCCCCCGCC
>JAFDFV010000412.1 GCA_019309665.1 Deltaproteobacteria bacterium
GGACATTGTGTTGAACAGTCTCCACACTGATGACAAAGCCATATATCCAGGTTGCTTACAAGTTTATCCTTTAGGCCCCATTGTGCAGCTATCATCTCTTTTCTTGGAAAAGGTTTATTATCCGGTGAAATAGGACAAACCACCGAACAGGTTGCGCACTGGAAGCATTTTTTCACATCACCGCCCCCAAGCCTGACAATTTCTTTAACAAAATTTACATCAGGCTCAACCAGGTACTTATCAGCCATATTAATACCTCCTATTGACTACTGATTATTGGAGACCTTTGCAAAACGCCCCATTTTGCCCAATTTCAGCGTCAGACTTAAATTTTAAGCCTCGAAAGAGGGCGAACACAGAGGTTCGCCCCCATTTAAAATTTTCGCCTTCCTTGAACTTGAACAAAATTGAGCATTTTTCAAAAGGTCTCTATTGAAGACAGGCTATGTCTAAATAGCCCGCCTTCAATTGAATTGCCAAATTATTTAGAATCCTTTGAACGGGTTCGGGCCAAGCTCCACAATCATCTTCACAAAGTTATCAATCAATTCCGGCAGCTTGTCATATTCGTCAATTGCAATATCAAAATGGGTCACCCTCTCTTTTTCAAGTGCCAGGGCTTCCAGAGCATCACCGATTTTTTCCATTCTAATAGATGCAAGTTCGCTCCCTTTGACAAAGTGGCACTGATAATCATCACCATGCTTACAGCCAAGCAGGAAAGCGCCATCCATACCCTGGGCGAGTGCATCTTTAATCCAGATCACATTCACGGACCCAAGGCATCTAACCGGAATAAAACGAACTTGTGAAGAATAAGTTAGTCTGTTCATGCCGGCAATGTCTAATGCAGGCAATGCATCATTTTCACAAACCAGACCGAGAATCCTTAAGGGCGGTTCCTCGTAATCATCTTCTGACGGAACCCCAATTGCTTTCACCATCGAACCAATGCTGTCAACATTGTAATCAGCAAATCCTATAATACGCTCCGGACATGCACCCATGCAGGTACCACAGCGTCTGCACCTTGTCGGATTCGGTTTTGGCGTTCCTTTTTCATCGTCATCAAGCGCGCCAAACGGACATTCTTCTGTACAGCGCTTGCACTGCGTACATCTCTGGAAAAAAAAGTCAGGAAATGTCATATCGCCTGACCTTGGATGTACTGAAACACCCCTGTTAACTGATTCAATGCACTGAATAGCTTTAAGGGCAGCGCCGGCAGCATCTTCAACTGTCTCTTCAATCGTCATGCTTCGGCGAACGCCCCCGGCAGCATAAATACCTGTTCTCTGGGTTTCATATGGAAAGCATATGAAATTAGAGTCACAATATCCGTCAAACAAACCTATGTCACGGAAACCAGGCCCCTGTCTATATGCCAAATTTACCACGGGATCATCAGCAGTAACAGGCACCATGCCTGTTGCCAGAACAACCATATCGGCATTAAGCTGAATTTTTTCTCCAAGTAGAGTATTGTCAGCTTCAACGGCAATCACATCGCCGCTTTGAGCTACACCGACGACATCACCCTTGGTCAAAAAGATTCCATCTTCCTGCTGTATGCTCTTGTAAAAATTTTCCCACAGGCCGGGTGTCCTCATATGCTGGTAAATGATCTGTGCCTTACCATCATCCGGATAATCATCACACACATACTTTGCCTGTTTTAAAGCCACCAGGCTTGTAACAGAACCGGTAAAGTCAAAGTCGCTGTCATCACCCTTCCCGGGGCCCTGAATAAATACGACTGATTTGGCTTCCTTTCCATCTGACGGTCTTACAATCTTACCTTTTGCAGCGATCTCCTCAAACTGATGGTTGGTTACGACATCGGCAATTTTGCCAAGACCGAGATAACCAAGCTCATCGCCTTCAGGAGTAAATGGCCGCCAGCCTGCGGCAAGTACTACTGCTCCGAATTTCTCGCCGTTAGGATCAAGTTGTAAAATATCAAGCTTACCCTTGTTGTATTCCTGATAAAGTTCAAACTGTTTTTCCACATCAAACTCTTTACCGCTCTCGTCAAACTTCATCTCCTCAGGCAGAGGAAAAGGAACGTCAAACTCAATTGTTTCTCCGGGGTTTTTCAATGTCACTACAAACTCACCCGGCTGGCCAGCAATACGGGCAACCACCGTCTTGGTCTTAACCGTAATATTAGAATTGGCCTCAGCCTCTTTGATTTTTTCTTCAATTATCGGGGATATCAGGCCGTCATACGGATTTGCCACAGGAAGCTGTTTGCGTAGCTTGGCTGCGTAACCTCCAAGGGATGCTTCTTTTTCAACTATTGTTACCTCATAGCCTGCCTTGGCTGCATCTAAGGCCGCAGAAATACCGGCAACACCGCCGCCGATAACAAGGATTTTTCTTGTAAAGGTCTCAACCTGATACGGCTCCGGCAGATCTATTTTTTTTACCTTAACCATTCCCATCTTAAGATAATCTTCAGCCAGCATCTGAAGACTGTCAAAATGTATGCCGTCATCTTTCTGTTCCTCTGTTACAA
>JAFDFV010000413.1 GCA_019309665.1 Deltaproteobacteria bacterium
TTAACTGGTTTTTTCTCTGTAAACCGGGATTGTTACCATTGCTTCCAAAAAAATAGAGTTTGGTTCATCCCCTACCTCAAGTTCTATACTTATTGCCCTTGGAGTCGAATGCCGAAACTCATCGGACTGTGAATCCCAAACATCATATTCATTTCCATCATAATCATAATATTTGAATTCCAAAGATTTTACTCTTTTACATAACAAAGGATCACTATCTTTTTTTTTAAAAAATTTATAGGGATACAGACTGTCTGCTCTCCTGATAACATAATTATCCTTATCTATTTCTTGAACATAATAGATAATTTCTGCAATCCCGGACCGCATATCATGCTCAAGATTTATATGCGCAAGCGAAGTAAATCTTAGTTTTGAGAATTCTCTGCTTCCCACATCGGTATTTTCACCCACGATACGATAAGCTTCCAGCAGACCGTCTGAATTGAAAAATGCATCACCAGGAAAATATGCATGGATTGATTTAAGATCAATAATAATTCTGTTAAGACAATTTTTAGCCATATCGCATGTGGTAAGCTTTTCAGATATAGAGCCGGTGCCACTCAGTATTGCATTAAATGAACTGAAAATAGTTGTGATAATTATGCTGAAGATAAATATTGCAATCAAAATTTCGACCAGGGTAAAACCCAGGCTGGACAAGCCAGAACCAAATTGACAATTGAAAATTGAAAATTTAAGATTTGTGGTATCGCTTCGTTCTGTCATTTTAATTAAACCTGTATGCCCTGAGACTGTACGAAAATTCTTCAATGTCAGTAAATACGGTAACATCTATTTTCTTTAGCTCACCTGCAGCATATCCAAGAAATTCAGAATCAACATCATCTATGGAAATATTATATCTGTAACCAAGGTAATTATCTCCGAACACCCCTGAATCATAAATACTGTCATAAACGGATTTTAATTCAAGTTCCTCTATTTTATTCTGGGCCAATAGGGGTGCTATGGTGTAAAACTTTGCAGTATACTTAAAAAGACAATTGCAATGATGGATATCGCCACCAGAATTTCAAGCAGCGAAAAGCCGGACCGTAATATTAGCGATTTGTCAGTTTTCAAACTCCACATATTTTTCATACAGCTCGACCTTAGATAAAAAAGGTTCTATAAGAAAAGAAAGCTGTTTGTTGCTGCTGTCTTCAATATGAATCAATGCCTTGTCGGAATATCCTTTTTTATAAAAATAAATATCTGCACGCCCAGATAATATTTTATCTTTACCAGGATATTCAACATCAAGCAAATTTATATCATCCGGAAGCTCAAAACCTTGTTGCTCGGCATTTTGCATTTCTTCTTCCGACATTAATTCATCTGTCACCCACATTCTGTTATTATCTAAATCAATATGTAAAAAATAACTCTTATGGTTAGTGATTGAGCCTTCCTTTAATGCCTTTACTTTACCGATAATCCAGCGAGATACTCTTTTTGTACTATCAAACATAACTGCTTCCTGGAATTTCGGAATATACAAAAAAAGCATAATACTGATAAGAAAAACCACAATTATCAGCTCAATGAGAGTAAAACCTCTGTTTTGCCTTTTGTAAAACATGATGGATAGCGTTTATGGATGAAGTCTATTCAATTTCCCAGCTATTGATATCCTCGTTCTTTTCTTCACCTCCAGGCAAACCGTCGGCACCATATGACATAATATCATAGTCATAATTAATACCTGGACAAAGATAGACAAAATTATTATCCCATGGATCTTTGGGGAGCCTTCCCTTTTCAAGATAGCCACCCTTGCGCCATTTTTTCGGAAGAGTCCCTGTCTCGGGCGCTTCTACAAGTGCCTGCAATCCCTGCTCAGTATCCGGATACATGCCGCTATCCAGTTTGTACAATTTAAGAGCTGTTTCCAGAATTTCTATCTGCATCTTTGCTTTAAGCCGCCTTGCCTCCTCTGGCCGCCCCATCAGCCTTGGGACTATAAGACCCGCAAGGATCCCTAAAATTACAATAACAACCATCAACTCAATAAGCGTAAAGCCACATACGCCAGTTATTATTCGTGGAATCTTTTTATTCATTAATCCTCCAATCAAAATTTTACCACAAAAAATACAGATAAATTATTTTAAATTGTAAGTTTTTTCTTTGCAAACCCTGAATCTAGACTACAAGCTGATTCATTTCAAATATAGGAAGGCAAATTGAAATAACTATAAATGCAACAACAATCCCCATTATTAATATCATAACCGGCTCAAGCATTGAGGTAATGTTCATAACACTCAATTCTATTTCATTTTCATAAACATCCGCCGCTTTTTTCAACATTTTCTCCAGCTCCCCGCTTTGTTCTCCAACCTTAACCATCTGAGTAAACAGATTAGGGAATACCTTGCTTTCAGTAAGAACCATCCCAAGCCCCTGTCCGCCCTCAACCTCTTTGGCGGCTGTTTCAACCGCATTTGAAATAATAATATTACCCACAATATTTTTTACTATTTCAAGTGCATGCAGCATGGGAACACCATTTTCAAGCAAAGACCCAAGGGTTCGGGAAAAACGCGCTACAGCAAGCTTTCTTGCTAATGTGCCGACCAGCGGGAAAGAAAGCAGACTTTTATCTAAAAAATAGCTTCCTTTTGATGTTTTTTTAAAGCTCCTTAAAGCTAATATCACAACAAAAATCATAATTAATATGACCCACCAATAGTGCTTGAATAAATCGCTAAAAGCAATAAGAAAACGGGTTGGAGCGGGCAGGATCTGATTCATGTCGGAAAATATTGAGGTTATATTAGGAACTATATATGCCAGCAAAAAAAATAATACAACAGCTCCAACAATCAACATTAAAACAGGGTAAACCAAAGCCGATTTTATCTGACTCTTTAAAGCCTGTTGTTTTTCGGCAATATCCGCCAGCCGTTCCAGAACAATTTCAAGAGTGCCGGATGTTTCGCCGGAACGAACCATGTTTATATAAATTGCGGAAAAAACTCCTGGATACAATGACAAAGCATCAGCAAAACTTTTACCTTCAACTATTGAATCCTTAATATTTGCCAAGGTCTTTTTGAAAACATGAGATCCGGTTTGAGGAATAAGAGTATCTATGGCTGATACAAGCGGAAAGCCGGCTCCCACTAAAGTAGCAAGATGCCTTGTCATCATGGAAAGTTCAGACGGTTTGATACTTCGCGAAAAAAATTGCAATAGAGAAAAAGTCTTAGACTCTTTTTCCGCACTTGTAACACTGACTTCCTTTATCGAAACGGGAAAAATCTTTGAATCACGGAGCTTCTGACGAGCCGTAAGAGCACTTTCCGCATCAACAATACCGGAAGTATTCTTCCCGTTTACATCCAG
>JAFDFV010000414.1 GCA_019309665.1 Deltaproteobacteria bacterium
AATATCAAATGACCAAAACTTTACAGATAGTTACGCAATATTTATCAAGGTCTTCGAAAATATCATTTGTTTTAAATTTAGGATTTGGAACATTCGTATTTGTTTCGAATTTCGTGCTTCGAATTTCGAATTTATAAAAAACAAATTAAGCAAGAAATTTACTATTTCACCAGCTTGTTTATGAAAATGACGTAGCCTTGGATCAGTGGGGCAGTGGTCAAAGGAATTTAAGATATGTATAATAGTCGAAATATGCCATTGCTATATTTAGGCGTAGCTCTGATTGCATTGTACGGCTGTGTCGGTTGTGTACAAAAGACCAGGATCACTGTGATCAGGCATGCCGAAGTATCCCTTCAAGACATCAGGACGCTGGCTATACTGAAATTTGACGGCATGCATGAAAAGTTGGTTCGAAAAGCACTTTATAATAAAATCATCGAGGTCCAAAATTTAACTAATAAAGTTGATTACATTAGAGTTATAAATATCGGTCAGACCAGGTTTGACAATTTTGATGATTTGGATGCAGGCGCTGTTATTTCAGGCGGAGTTGTTGCCACTATAAAAGACGTTCATGATACCGAGAAGGTAAAGATACAGGAGGGAACTGGTGAATATAAGGAAGGCAAGAATGTGTTCGGGCAGAAAGCAGAAGTAGAGATTCAACGAACCGTTATAAGAGAAGTCCCCTATGTTATGCGTCAGGCCAACATTATTGTAGATTTTAATATAGTTAATCTGAAAACCAAACAGCGTATTTTTGCTGATAAGGTTTCGGAAAAATATAAAGAAAAGTTCGGTGGAAAAAATGAATATAGAAGTTATTTAGAAAGCAGGATGAGTCAGCTTCCTCCGCAAAATCAAACCCTGGAGGAGCTTTTTGATAAAGTTGCCTCAAGGATTGTTGCAAAAATTTTTACTACCGAGATTACCGGAATTGTAGAATTTGATAACGGCAGTAATAAATATGCGATGGGCATAGGCGGTAACAAGAAGGTAAAAAAAGGGATTAAATGCGCTAAGAACGGTGAATGGGAAAAGGGCATAGAGATCTGGATGGATGTGCTTAATACTGAACCGGAAAATTCAGCGGCTTTCTATAACCTGGGAATTGCTTATGAAAAAATTGGAGATTTGGAAAACCTGAAAATAGCACAAAAAATGTATAAAAAAGCTGTCAAACATGGAGATAAAGAAATTTATTTAGATGCTATGCAGAGAATCAGGGAAACTATCCGTGATTTCCCAAAGGAGTCGCATATTAGGTGAATAGGCTGAAGGTGGAAGGCTGCCAGGGAGCTTCAGCCTTCGGTCTTCAGCCTATCCACCTAAATAAAGTTATGCAACAGGTTTTAAGCCACCCAGACTCATATCCGGGTGGCTTTTATAGTTGTAGCCGTGAACGTTTACTTATAATTTATATGGAGGTTCATAATTTGGCAAAACTGCTTGTAATTGATAATTACGATTCTTTTACTTACAATCTTGTTCAAATGTTTATGAATTATGATCTTTCTATTGAAGTGTACAGAAGTGACAAAATTTCTCTTGAGGGGGTAAAAGCAATATGCCCGGATTATGTACTTATCAGCCCCGGACCCAAAGGTCCATCCCATTCAGGGATATCTATCCCGCTGATTAAATTTTTAAACGGCAGAGTACCTGTTTTGGGTGTTTGTCTGGGCATGCAGTGTATTAATGAAGCGTTCGGAGGCAGTACTGTCAGATCTCCTTTGCCGGTACATGGAAAAGTCAGCATGATTTACCATAATAATGATAAAATCTTCAAGGGTCTTCCTTCTCCCTTTGCCGCAGCGAGATATCATTCATTGATGATAAAACTTAATTCAAGAGAACTAATTATAACCTCTCAAACCAGTGATGGTGTTGTTATGGGGCTTTCTCACCATAAACTCCCGATTCACGGGGTACAGTTTCATCCGGAAAGTTTTCTTACAAAAAATGGATTTTTAATAGTTGAAAACTTTCTCAGACTTGGGCCGCTTGCTTATGAAAGCCGTTGAATTTTCAATTGATGAAATAAAAAAAATTGCCGGTGAGATTGATGGTATTTATACTGAAAACATTGAATTAGGCAAATCTTTCCTTGACTTTGCTGCTCGTTTTGCCTCAATGCCCGGCACGGTTATCCTCATGAGCGGAGGAGATAATGACTGTTCAAGATACCATATACTTGGCGCAAAACCCTGGCTGACCTTTACCGGACGCATCAATGAAATGAAAATTAAAGCCGAAGATCATAGCTTTAATTTTAGAGCAGATCCCTTTGATACGCTTCGGAATATCTTAAATGCTTACAAGCCCTATGTTCAGCATTTGCACGGCCATAATATACAATCGCCTTTTGCTGCCGGCATTTTGGGATACCTGTCTTACGATCTTAAAGATTCTCTTGAAAAACTTCCCCGCACTTCTATAGATGATTTTTATCTTCCGCATATATGCTTTTTTGCTCCTTCAATAATACTCTTTTTATTCCTGAACGCATTGTTTCCGGAAAAAGTGTTTTGCACAAAGACCTTGAAGTTTTTAAAAATATACAGGCATCAAAACAACCGCTAATAGAGAGTTTCAGCGGAGATACAGATGGGTTTCGATCAAATTTTACAAAATCCAAATACATAAACGCCGTTAAGCAGATAAAAGAATACATTGCATCGGGCCATGTATATCAGGTGAACCTTTCCCAGCGATTTGAAATGAATTTTGAAGGCAGCGCTTTTGGCCTGTTCAAAACACTTTATAATCTTAATCCCGCTCCCTTTTTTTCCTATATAAATGCCGGAGATCATTTTATTGTTTCCACATCACCCGAACGTTTTCTTCTTCAGTCGGGAGACCGGCTTGAAACCAGGCCAATAAAGGGCACAATGCCAAGGGGAGATACTTTAAAAGAGGATAAAAAACTCGGTCTTGAGCTTAAAAACAGCAAAAAGGATGATGCCGAGCTTTCGATGATAGTTGATTTACTGCGTAATGATCTGGGAAAGATATGTAAGGCAGGATCTGTTCGTGTGGTTGAGCACAAAAGACTTGAGGTATACAAAAATGTTTTTCATCTTGTGTCAATTATTGAAGGAGTTTTGGACAAAGATCAAGATGCAGTGGATATTATCAAAGCTGCATTTCCCGGTGGTTCGATAACAGGCTGCCCTAAAATCAGATCAATGGAGATAATAGATGAACTGGAGCCTCACAGACGTCACATATATACAGGTTCCACAGGATATATAAGTTTCCACGACACAATGGACCTTTCTATTGCTATCCGCACAGCCACAATAGTTAATAAAAAAATCATATTTTCAGTCGGAGGAGGTATTGTCTTTGATTCAGATCCTTTGATGAGTATGACGAAACAATGCATAAGGGCAGAACGCTTACGGAAGTCTTCAAAGGAAAAGAAAAAGTATTAAGCAGCAAAAAACATGTCTGGATTAACGGAAGCATTGAAGCCATAGATCTTGCGAAGATAAATGTTACAGATCAGGGGTTTTTATTCGGATATGGTTTTTTTGAAACAATCAGGGTGGATAAAGGAAAACCTCAATACCTTAAAGAGCATATTTATCAGGTGATTTCCAGTAACGGACTGCTGGAAGAAACTGCGGCAGTTAAAATTGTTGCGTCAAAAGGAAACAGCGAAAACTCTTCTTTAAATTTTACGCTTATAGCTATGGCCAGACCATATACTCATCGGCTGGCAGAAAAAAAAGAACTAGGAGTAAAGCTTGTTATTTACCCGAAGCCGCGTCAGACACCCCTTGCTGATTACAAAACCCTGAATTATTTATACTACCTGCTTGCTGGAGAATGGGCGAAAAAAAAGGGGGCTGATGAAGCACTCATATTGAATCCGGATGATACGATCTCTGAAACAAATACAGCAAATATCCTGCTGATCAAGGATAAAACTTTCATAAGGCCGGTTTCGCCGCATGTGCTGCCCGGTATCATGGAAAAGGTTGTATGTGAACTTCTTTTAAGTTGGGGTTATATATCAGAAAGCAAAAAGTTATGCCTTGAAGATTTGTTTCTATCTGATCAGGTTATTATCACTAATTCACTTATTGGTGCTATTCCGGTTCTGAGCATTGACGG
>JAFDFV010000081.1 GCA_019309665.1 Deltaproteobacteria bacterium
ATTATACCGAAGCTGTGAAAAGCTCTTTAGATTCATCGTATGCCAAATTTGATGAAACCGTTGATGTAGCTGTACGCCTTGGTGTTGATCCACGGCATGCGGATCAGATGATTCGTGGGACGGTAGTTTTACCAAACGGCCTTGGAAAGGAAGTCAAGGTTTTGGTATTTGCTAAAGGAGAGAAGGAACAAGAAGCGCTTGATGCGGGTGCGGATTTTGTGGGCAATGATGATCTGATAGAGAGGATCAAAGGCGGATGGTTAGGTTTTGATAAAGCCGTTGCCACACCTGATATGATGGGCTCTGTAGGAAAGATGGGGAAAATTCTTGGTCCAAGAGGGCTTATGCCTAATGCAAAAACAGGAACAGTTTCTTTTGATATCGCGAGAGCGGTTAATGAGCTTAAGGCCGGCAAAATAGAATTCAGGGTAGAAAAAGCAGGTATAGTTCATGTTCCTATGGGTAAGGTTTCATTTGGCGTAGATAAGATTGTTCAGAATTTTACTGCATTTTTAGAAACAATTTTACGCCTCAAGCCTGCTTCCAGCAAAGGTACCTATATTAAGAGTATCGCCATATCGACTACTATGGGCCCAGGAATTAAGATAGATACGGCAAGTATAAAGGAAATAATAACATAATTATTTTCGAGAATACGAGCCTTGGTTTTTTAGTCGATTATTTTGGCACATTTCTTCGCAAAAAATTGCTCAACTTAGGTTGAATTTGTTTTCCGAGTAATAAAAAAAATCTGACTAATTGAATAAGATTACTGTCAAAGACCGTAGGCGCACACTTTTGTGTTTAATCGGCATATATAGACTTTCAGATAATTAATTTCACAAGGCTAGAAGGAGGAAGGCGTATTTAGTTATACGTCGACGACTGATAACGCAGTGAAATTATTTATCTGAAAGTCTATAGCTGGCCTACCGAGATGGTTTTGAGACAAAGTTGTTGCCTCCGGTTTTTTACAGCTTGAGGAAGGGGGTGTAATAAATTCGTGCAAATAGATGAAAAGAAAAAAATTGTAGAGAATCTTCGTGAAATATTTTCGAAGTCCAAGGTTTTAATAGTTACTGATTACAAAGGACTTAATGTAATAACTATTAATGAATTGCGCAGAAAGCTCAGGGAAGCTGATGTTGAATATAAGGTGGCCAAAAATTCGCTTCTTGTCAGAGCTTCGGAAGATACTGATGTATCGTTGATTGCTGAAAATTTTAAAGGCCCTATCGCAATTGCCATAAGTTATGATGATCCGGTTGCTCCTGCAAAAGTTTTGATGCAGTTTGCAAAGAATAATGCAAAACTTGAAATAAAGGCCGGTGTAATGGATGGCAAGGTGCTGGATCTAAGTGCAATCAAGGCCCTGTCAGAGCTTCCATCTCAAGAAGTACTGCTGGGCAAGCTTCTTTCAGTATTAAACGGGGTCCCGACTTCTCTTGTTGTAGCTCTTAATAATATACCTGTAAAACTATTGAATGTTTTGCAGGCAATAAAGGAGCAGAAAGAAGCTGCATAAAAATAATAATAGAGGCACGGTGCGCCGCGCCTCTATTATATAGATAATTTTGAAAAAACTGGAGGAAATATAAAATGGCGGATATTACCAAAGAAGATGTAATTGAGTTTATAGCAAATATGTCAGTGCTTGAGCTGTCTGAACTGGTTAAGGAAATGGAGGAAAAATTTGGTGTTTCTGCGGCTGCTCCTGTTGCAATGATGGCGGCCGCTCCTGCTGGTGAAGCCGGTGGTGCTCAAGCAGAGGAAAAAACAGAATTTGATGTTATCCTTACAGCTTTTGGTGACAAGAAGATTCAGGTTATCAAAGAGGTCAGAGCAATTACCGGTCTCGGTCTCAAGGATGCCAAAACTTTAGTGGATAATGTTCCAAAGCCCGTTAAAGAAGGAATAGCTGAAGAGGATGCTGAAAAGATAAAAGCCCAGCTTGAGGAAGCTGGAGCCCAGGTCGAGTTAAAGTAATAAAAAAGGGATAGCCTTCGATCGTCGGCGCATTAGCGGTTCGTTGTGGCAAATAAATTATTACAACGGACCAAGGCAAATAACCCCCTAATACCTGAGCTGAGTGATTTTTTGCGAAGAAATGTGCCAAGATTTTGATGCGCAAGAGGTTGGTGCAGGTCGAGTAAAAAATCGCTCAATTTAGGTAGTAATTTAATATTGGAGATACTATGTCGGAAAAGCCTTTGGCAACAAAGCGTATAAGGAAAAACTTCGGCAAGATAAGAAAAATTGTTGAAATACCAAATCTTATTGGGGTGCAAAGAGAATCCTTTAGTCGTTTTTTACAAATGGATATTTCACCGGAAAAACGTAAGGATATCGGGCTTCAGGCAGTATTCAGGTCTGTTTTTCCGATAAAAGATTTTACCGGAAGTGCTTCCCTTGAGTTTGTATCATACAGATTCGGCGAGATTAAACACGGAGTTAAGGAGTGTATACACAGAAGCATGACATATGAGATACCTGTTCGTATCACGGTCAGACTCGTAGTGTACGATTTAGATAGAGATACGGGAGTTTCCAATATTCGGGATATAAAGGAACAGGAAATTTACTTTGGAACTATTCCCATGATGACCGAAAAAGGCACCTTTATAATAAATGGGACGGAACGGGTTGTTGTTAGTCAGCTCCACCGCTCATCCGGGGTATTTTTCGATCACGACAAGGGAAAGACGCATTCAAGCGGCAAGATTATATACACTTCCAGAATCATTCCGGTGCGAGGCTCATGGATAGATTTGGAGATAGATCCTAAAGATATCGTTTATATCAGGATCGATAGAAGACGAAAGTTCCCTGTTACGATTCTTTTCAAGGCATTTGGATATACAACGGAAGACCTGCTGAACTATTTCTATGAAACTGAAAAAATAGTTGTCAGCAGGAAACATTTTTACAAGAGATTCAATGAGAATTTCCTTATTGGACAGCGTGCAAGCAGGGATATTAAAGCTCCCAAACAAGATGAAGTTATTGTCAAAAAAGGGCGTATGTTTACTAAAACCTCAATCCGCAGGCTGAAATCCGCCGACATGGAATTGATACCTTTAAATGTTGAAGATATTTTAGGTAAAGTATTTGCATACACAATAAACGATCCAAAGAGCGAAAAGCCTATCGTAAAGCCCAACGAAGTAGTTGATGATGAGGCACTTTCAAAGTTAAGCGACGTTGGCATAACTGAATTTGATGTACTTTTTATTGATGGTATATCCAGCAGTGATTCTATTAGCAAGACACTTTTACTGGACAAGGTTGAAACAAAAGAAGAAGCACTCATTGAAATTTACAAAAGACTCAGGCCTGGGAATCCTGCTACACCTGAGGTCGCCCAGGATTTTGTTGACAACCTGTTTTTCAGGTCAACATATTATGACCTTTCTAAAGTGGGGCGTTTGAAAATTAACTTGCGACTTGGGATTGACGCTCCGATTGATTTAAATGTTCTCAGAAAAGAGGATATACTTTTAACAGCAAAAACCCTTGTAAAACTAAAAGATACACAAGGAGTTGTTGATGACATCGATCATCTCGGGAATAGAAGGGTGCGAGCTGTGGGTGAGCTCCTCGAGAATCAGTATCGAATTGGACTTGTTCGCATGGAGCGCTCCATTAAGGAGCGGATGAGCCTGCAGGAGGTTGATGCTCTTATGCCTCATGACCTGGTCAATCCAAAACCGGTTTCCGCTGTTGTTAAAGAATTTTTTGGTACCAGCCAGTTAAGCCAGTTTATGGATCAAGCTAATCCTCTTTCAGAAACAACACATAAACGACGACTCAGTGCCCTTGGACCGGGTGGACTTACCCGCGAAAGAGCGGGTTTTGAGGTTAGGGATGTTCATCCATCACATTACGGCCGTATATGTCCTATCGAAACTCCGGAAGGGCCCAACATCGGCCTTATTGTTTCACTCAGCACCTATGCGCGAGTTAATGAATTTGGATTTATTGAGACACCGTACAACGTTATAAAGAATGCAACCGCTACTGATGAGATTAGGTTCCTTAGCGCTTTTGAAGAGAGGGAACATCCTATTGCTCAGGCTAATGCGCCTGTCGATAGTAAAGGGAAGTATATTAATCCCCTTGTAACATCACGGGTGGCGGGTGAGTTTATGATGGTTCAAAAGGAGGATATCGAACTTATGGATGTTTCTCCTAACCAGTTAGTGAGTGTTTCGGCTTCTCTTATACCATTTTTAGAAAATGATGATGCTAATAGAGCGTTGATGGGATCAAACATGCAGCGCCAGGCGGTTCCCCTGTTAGTAAATGAAGCTCCATTGGTAGGTACGGGTATTGAGGGAGTAGTTGCAAAAGATTCAGGCGTTACAATAGTTGCAAAGAAGGATGGTTTTGTTGTTGATGTTGATGCTTTACGTATAGTGTTGCGGCATGATCCGGATGATATGATGGATGAAGGCAATGGCCAAGGTCTTGAAAAGAATGTCACGATTTACAATCTTTCAAAATTTATACGTTCAAATCAAAATACATGCTTTAATCACCGTCCTATTGTGATGAAAGGCCAGAAAGTTAAGGCCGGCGATATAATTGCGGACGGCCCTGCTACAAATAAAGGAGAACTTGCTGTCGGTAAAAATGTAACTGTGGCTTTTATGCCCTGGGGTGGTTATAATTTTGAGGATTCAATCCTTGTAAGCGAAAGGCTTGTCAAGGACGGTATATATACGTCCATTCACATTGAAGAATTTGATGTGGTAGCCAGAGATACTAAGCTTGGGAAAGAAGATATTACACGGGATATACCTAACGTCGGAGAAGAAGCTTTAAAAAACCTGGATGAAAGTGGAATCATCAGGCTTGGCGCTGAAGTTGGCCCCGGGGAGATACTGGTAGGGAAAATCACCCCAAAGGGTGAGACTCAGTTTTCTCCTGAAGAAAAGCTTCTGCGAGCCATTTTTGGAGAAAAAGCGGCAGATGTAAAAGACACCTCCTTGAGAGTACCACCAGGTGTCGAAGGTATAGTAATAGATGCAAAAGTATTTTCCAGGCGGGGCGTTGATAAGGATGATCGTGCGCGTTTGATTGAAAATGAGGAGATGGCTGCTCTTAAAAAGGATAGGGATGATGAGCTTTTTGTAATTGAAGATATTGTTCGTGAACAATTAGAGAAGTTGCTTGTCGGCAAGAAATGCAAATCACTCTTGAAAAAAGGCAAGAAAGTATTGATCGTAAAGGACAGCAAAATTGATTCAAATATCCTTGCCGGGATTCCCGTGGCTCACCTTGAAGGAATTGTTCTGAGTGATTCAGTGCTGACTGAAAAGGTACATGATGTCCTTGCACAATACAGGGAACAACGTGAGCGTTGCAGAACGGCGTTTGAGCGGCAAATGAGCAGATACGAAAAGGGTGATGATCTTCTTCCGGGTGTAATTAAGATGGTTAAAGTTTATGTGGCCATGAAGCGTAAGCTTTCAGTTGGTGATAAAATGGCAGGTCGTCATGGTAATAAGGGCGTTGTCTCCAGGATTCTTCCGCAGGAAGATCTGCCTTATTTTGAAGATGGTACGACGGTTGATATGGTTCTTAATCCTTTGGGTGTGCCTTCGAGGATGAACGTAGGGCAAATTCTGGAAGTTCATTTGGGTTGTGCTGCAAAAGGCCTTGGCGATCAGATTAACACTTTGCTTGAAGAGCAAAAGTTTAAAGATCTGCGAGACAAGATGAAGCGGATATTCAATGATTCATCAAATCAGGACATGATCGATAAAATGGGTGATAAAGAGCTTTATGATTTTGCAGATAATTATAGAGAAGGAGTTCACATGGCAACTCCGGTTTTTGATGGAGCCAGTGAGGATGAAATCAAAACTCTTCTGTCTGAAGCAGGGCTTAGTACATCCGCACAGACTACGTTATATGACGGGCGCACAGGAGATCCTTTCAAAGGAAAAATTACGGTTGGTACAATGTATATGTTGAAGCTTCATCATCTTGTTGATGATAAGATACATGCTCGATCAATTGGTCCTTATTCACTTGTAACCCAGCAACCACTCGGAGGAAAGGCCCAGTTTGGAGGTCAGCGTCTTGGGGAGATGGAAGTTTGGGCTATGGAGGCTTATGGAGCAGCTAATGCTCTGCAAGAGTTTATAACGGTAAAGTCAGATGATATGGCTGGAAGGACACGTATGTATGAAAAGATTGTAAAAGGTCAAAACGTGCTTGAACCGGGCATACCTGAGTCTTTCAAGGTTCTGACAAAGGAGTTGCAGAGTTTGGGTCTTGATATAACCCTCATGGAGAAGGATTAACGATCGAAAATTATGGAAGGGAGTAAAATGGAAACTCTATATGATTTCTTCGCCAAACCTATGGATCCAAAGCATTATAAAGGTATAAAGATTGGATTGGCATCGCCTGAGCAGATTCTAAAGTGGTCGCATGGGGAGATTAAAAAGCCGGAGACAATCAACTATCGAACCTTCAAACCAGAACGAGACGGACTGTTTTGCGCCAAAATTTTTGGTCCTACAAAGGACTATGAGTGCAATTGTGGTAAGTACAAGCGTATGAAGCACAGGGGAGTTATTTGTGAAAAATGCGGAGTTGAAGTTATTCAGTCAAAGGTCAGAAGGGAAAGGATGGCGCATATACAACTCGCTACACCTTGTGCCCATATATGGTTTTTGAAAAGCCTTCCAAGCAAGCTTGGCAACTTGCTTGATATGACTCTGAAAAATATTGAAAAAGTATTATATTTTGATAGTTATATCGTAATTGATCCCAAGGATACCGGTCTTAGCCGAGGTCAGCTTCTATCAGATGATAAATATTACGAAGCGCGTGAAGTATATGGTGAAAAGTTTGAAGCTGGGATAGGAGCCGAAGCAGTTAAAAAAATACTTGAGAGCATTGATCTTGATGCTTTATACAAAGAACTTAGAGAGGAGATTAGTTCAACAGGCTCAGTTGCAAAGCGCCAAAAACTATCTAAACGACTAAAGATAGTAAATGCTTTCAGACGTAGCGGATTAAATCCGGTTTGGATGATTATGGATGTTATTCCTGTTCTTCCCCCTGATTTGCGCCCATTGGTTCCTCTGGAAGGCGGCAGGTTCGCCACATCCGATCTAAACGATCTGTATCGTAGAGTAATTAACCGTAATAACCGGTTAAAACGACTTATAGACTTAAATGCACCTGATATCATTGTTCGTAATGAGAAAAGAATGTTGCAGGAATCAGTTGACGTTCTTTTTGATAACGGCCGGCATGGCAGAGTTATTACCGGAACCAACAAGAGAATCATTAAGTGATACGTTGAAGGGCAAGCAGGGACGTTTTCGCCAGAACCTCCTTGGTAAAAGAGTGGATTATTCCGGTCGTACTGTTATTACCGTTGGACCGAATCTTAGACTCCACCAGTGTGGTTTGCCAAAGAAAATGGCTTTGGAATTGTTCAAGCCTTTTGTTTATTATCGCCTTGAGCGGAAAGGACTTGTTTCTACTGTAAAAAGCGCCAAGAAGATGGTAGAAAAAGGAACCCCGGATGTCTGGGATGCGCTGGATGAAGTGGTAAAAGAGTATCCTGTAATGTTAAACCGTGCTCCTACACTCCATCGTCTCGGTATTCAGGCATTCGAGCCTATTCTTATTGAAGGCAAAGCCATACAGCTTCATCCTCTTGTTTGTACGGCATTTAATGCTGACTTTGATGGTGATCAAATGGCTGTACATATTCCCCTTTCTGTCGAAGCCCAGATAGAGTCCAGGATATTAATGCTTTCGAGCAACAATATCCTTTCCCCTGCAAATGGGAGTCCAATTATTGTACCTAGCCAGGATATAGTTCTTGGTATATATTACATGACAAGAGCGGTTGAAGAAGCCAGAGGAGAAGGAACAAAATTTGCCGGCCCGGAAGAAGTCCGCTCCGCATACGATGCAGGTGCCGTTGATCTCCATGCTAAAATTACTGTTCGTATTAATAAAAAGAGATTTGACACAACCGTTGGACGTATTCTGCTTTGGGAAATCCTTCCTAAGGATAACATTGTGTTAATGCGTCAGATCATGGTTACTTCAGAAGAAGAGGCTCAAGCTGTTTATGATAAGCTGCAAAAAGGCGCAAGCTTTGTTGATATGGTACATCAATATTCACAGAGCCTCGACAAAAAGAATGAAGGTGTTCTTGGTTTGCTTAGAAAGGATGAGTTCAAGAGGATATATCAGGCAAAAGATGAAGATGTTAATACA
>JAFDFV010000082.1 GCA_019309665.1 Deltaproteobacteria bacterium
AAGCAGGTATACATTCCCACGCAGGAGCGTGGGAACGAGAAAGACACGGAGTTTCACTAAAAATTGTAAACAACAAGTAAGGGCGGCTTTACGCATGAGAGTGGGTCTATTGATAATTCAGTGTAATTCCGTGAAAATCCGTGGTGAATTATTAAAATTTAACCTACTTAATTTTCAACCATAGCAACCTTGCCAGCCCTGGTCCCGGGTTTTTCCATTGTGAAGGCATTTCAGATGTCAGGTAAATTACGTCCCCGGCACGAACACTATAAACTGCCTTCCCCAGTTTCATCTGCAATTTTCCTGACAATAGATATCCTATTTCTTCACCTTTATGAATAAAAAAATGGGATGGCAGGTTTTTACCGGGTGGTATTTCGATGCGGTATGGCTCAGCTTTTGGGTCGAAATCCACAGGAGTTAGAAGTTTTGCATATATGCTTCCTTCTGGCAAATCAGGAAATTTTATCTCAACAGCTTCACCCGATGGAAAGATTACACGATTTTCAACATCCGCTGATCCTTGAAAAAATGAACTTATCTCAACAGAAAGAACTTCCGCTATTTTAAGCAAAGCCGGAAGTGATGGATATATCAAGTCACTTTCAATTTGTGATATTGTACTTGGAGTTACACCAACGAGTTTAGAAAGTTCCGTCTGTGTTAACCCTCGTTTTGTACGAAGTTCCTTCAGGCGTATTCCCAGGTCTATTCCGCTTTTTGAGCGCATTTCTGAATCAAATGTAATATTAAGGTCTTTACTCCAGTAGTTAAATGGCTTGTTAAGTGTGTCGATATTACGTCTTTCCGCCTTAAGAATAGTCAGAGATGTTTTTCCTCTTTTTACAGACAGCTCAATTGCAACCTGCGCTGTCTGGTTGATTTGCGCTCTGATACGTGGGGAATGAGCTTTTTTCTCAATAATCCAATATGCAATGGTGTTTAGCTCATAAAGGCGCGGGCAGGAATGTGAATAAAAGTTTATAATATGCTCTTCTCCTTCCCATAGTTCTTGCATTCCAGTAAGGCTTTCAAAGACAAATCTTACGTCTCCATGCAGATTTTCATGAATACCATAGAAGGCATCCATTACCTTGTCTACATTTCTCGGTTCTTCAACCCTTACAATTTGACATGGCCATTCTGATTTTTTATTGTAGAAATTAGAAAAGACCTCGGAGCCGTCCCCTTTGCCATGTGTAAAGCAGTCCAGAATAGTCAGATTTTCATATTCGGCCAGAGAGCCTAATTGTTCTAAAAGATTTCTTGGAGAGCGATCAAAGCTAACATAGATGAGAGGTTTATTTTGAGCCTGTGATGCTTGTATGAAATTTAAACAAAATACCGATGCCAGACTCCCGGCATCGTCATACCATACTACATTATCTCCGATAAAAAGCCCCCCTAATAAACGATCAAGCTGGCCTACACCGGAAGCTATGCGAAGTCTGTTTGGATTCATTTTACTATCTCACATAAAAACTCTTTAATTTTATAACGCTACAGCTTTTTAAAAATATATCCGCTTCAGGTATGATACATTCAAATCATGAAAAACTCACGCATAAAATATCGTAAATAAAGAACCTGCCATGAATGGAAGATAATAGTTGCAATTCAGTAAGCCTTTAAAAATAACAAGATCCTGCAAGGTTCTTTTTTAACGATCTCTAATGCGCTCAAACAGTTTCCTGTTTTGAATGTATCATACCTGAAGCTCATTTTCAGCCGATAGAGTGTTGCAAAAACTCATTATGAAATTAACCTGAAATATTTGGATGGATATGGGTTTGTTATAGGTTAACGGGGTTTACTTTTTTTTTCCTATGGGGTATAAATAATGAATCTGGTTTACAGTTAACGGTTTTATGCTTTGATCAACTGTGAACTGTGAACCGTAAACGATTATCTATCCATCTGAGCTACAGGCGCACATAAACTATTATAAATAAAAATATCACATGTTCTATTGTATGTCCATAAAAAATAAGGCTTAAATAATAGAGTAGCCGAGTAGTCAACCAATATCAAAATGAAGAAAAAAAAACAGTCAATAAAAAAAGATAAAAAGAGTATTACCGGGGAAAAAGCTAAAAAAACTATTGCCGGCAAAAAGAAGGCTGCTAATAATTCCGCAAGCCAATCTTCTGAAAATACTCTTGTTAAGTTTGACCCCCTTCAGAAATATTTGCAGGAAATCAGTAGATATAAGCTTCTTACAAGAGAAGAAGAAAGGGAACTTGCTATAAGAGTACGCGAGCATGGTGATAAAGAAGCAGCATACATTCTAGCCACTTCCAACCTCAGGCTTGTAGTAAAGATCGCACTGGAATTTCAGAGAATTTGGATGCAGAATCTTTTAGACCTGATTCAGGAAGGAAATATCGGGCTTATGCAGGCTGTCAGAAAGTTCGACCCTTATAAGAATGTTAAGTTTTCATATTATTCTTCATTCTGGATAAAGGCATATATTCTTAAGTTCATAATGGACAACTGGCGCCTTGTAAAAATCGGTACGACACAGGGGCAGAGAAAACTTTTTTTTAAATTAAAAAAGGAAAAACAGAGACTTATAGATGAGGGGTTTGATCCAAAGCCTAAGCTCCTTTCGCAAACATTGGGCGTTTCAGAACGAGAAATTGTGGACATGGAACTGAGGCTGAATGGTTGGGATGTATCTTTAGATGCGCCCTTAAAAGAAGATTCAGATACTGAGAGGATTGAATTTTTAAGCACTGAGGATGAATCTATAGAGGAAAAAGTGGCCAAAAAGGAAATCGAGGAACTCCTTCATAATAAGATTGAAATATTCAAAAAGAAAATGAATAAAAGAGAACTCGAAATATTTAATTTGCGCATTTTTTCCGATGATCCAGCCACATTACAGGAGATTGGCGATCGCTATGGAATATCAAGGGAGAGAGTTCGACAGATTGAGAAAAGTCTAATAAAGAAGTTAAGAGAATTTTTTAAACGCGAAGTATCTGATTTTGATTCTTATGCTTTTAAAGATGAAGGAATATTATAAATGAAGTCGAAGTTATTCAGAGTATCTATTTTATTTATAGCCTTCTTGTTTTATCCGGCTTGCACTTTAATTAAGTCGATAGCTCCGGGCGATGAAGTGTCGGTTAAAAAAACTGAAAATCGTTATTATAACTATATAGAAGCTCATCTGAACATAAAGAAAAATAATTTAGATAAAGCTATCTATTACCTGACTAAAACGATTAAAGACGACCCTGAAAATTTATATCTGCAAAGAGAACTTGCGATTTTTTACCTTATGCAGAAAGACAATTTAAAAGCACTGAAGATTGTTAAAAATATTATAGACAAAAATCCAGGCGATATAGAAGCTCTTATTATGTATGGTAGAATTAAACAGAGCCTGGAGCAAATCGATGATGCTAAAAAAGCATATGAAAAGGTCATTGCCAATGATCCGGCCCAGAAAAAAATATATTTGATTCTTGGTGGTATTTATATGGAAGAAGGCGATTTGGGCAAAGCCTTAAAGACATATAAACAGTTGGTTGATAAATATCCTGAATTTTATGCAGGGTATTTTTTTATTGGAAAGATTTATGCTGAACATGGCAAAATAGTTGATGCTGAAAAAGAATTTCTAAAAGCATTAGATTTGGAGCCGGACCTTGAGGAAGTCAGATTCGAGTTGATTGAACTTTATAAAAGTCTGGGGGAAGAACAAAAGATTATTAAAACATACAAAGAAATTCTGGAAATAGATTCAAATAACATCAGAGCTGCCCTTGAGCTTGGTCTTCTTTATTATAAAAATGGAATGATTAAAGATTCAGACAACCTATTTAATGACTTGGCTGCAAAAAGCTTGTCTGATTCTGAAGTTATAAAAAAAGTCGCTCAGATATGTTTGGATAAAAAGAGATATAATGATGCTATTATTGCCATAGAAGGAATGTTAAAGAGTTTGCCCGGCAGTTCAGATATTCATTATGCCGCAGGCATGGCATATAATGCAATTAATGATAAAGAAACAGCAATAGTCCACTTTAAACAGGTGCCGCAAGATTCAAAATTTTATCAAAATTCAGTAATACAGATTTCTTTTCTATATCGGGATTTGGGAAAAATAAGGGAAGCTATTAATTTTTTAGAAAATCTAATAAAAAATATTCCTGACAAACCGGAACTAACGCTTTATCTTGCTTCGTTTTATGAAGAGAATGAAGAGTTCTATAAGGCTGAAAAAGTTCTTAAGAAAGCAATCGAAATTGATCCGGATAATATTGAACTCCATTTCCGCCTCGGAGTTGTTTATGACAAGTGGGATAAAAAAGACGCTGCAATAGAATCGATGAAGACGGTTATAAGCCTTGAGCCTCATAATGCAAATGCTTTGAATTACGTAGGTTATATCTATGCAGAGCTTGGGATAAATCTTGATGAAGCCGAACGTCTTATAAAAGAAGCATTAAAGCATATGCCTGATGATGGTTATATTACTGACAGCCTGGGATGGATATATTACAAAAAAGGACGTTACAAAGATGCGCTTAAACTTCTGAAAAAGGCGATAGATTTGGCTCCTGATGATCCAACTATTTTGGAACATCTGGGCGATGTTTATTTAAAAATGACTAATAAAAAAAAGGCTCTTATGTTTTACGAACGTTCTCTATTGAAAAGAGAAAAGGATAGGGCGGATATTGAGAAAAAGATTCAGGATCTGAAGTGACGGCTTCGTAAAAAAGCTATTAGCCATTAGCCATTAGCCATTAGCGGTTAGCTCTTAGCTAAAGGCTAACCGCTAAAAAACGGTGTTTTGAGTTTTCGTCCAACCACTAAGTTACACGAGTTTATCGAGTGAAACACGTAACCATATTACTTATCGCTGTTTTTTTTTCCGCATGTTCTTCTTTTACGGGAAGAATTGTTGAGGAGCCTCCTGAATTATTAGACACAGCCGCTATAATCGAAGTTAATAATCTTATTTCAACTATTAGACTTAAAAACAGAAACCTTAAAACATTTAAAGGCATTGGCAAAATAACATTTTGGGAAGAAGATAAAAAAAGTATTGCTTCAGGCATTGCATGGCTTGGGTCTGACCCCGACATGATACGAATAGCCATTTTGAACATTTCAGGCCAACCTTTATTAAGCCTCGCAAATGACGGGCAATGGTTTTATTTTTTATCCCATACTGATAATAGCTTTTACAAGAAACGCTCTTCATATTCCAACCTGAAAAAAGCAATTCAAATACCTATAAAACCTGTTGAAATAGTATCATTACTCGCCGGCCGTATTCCGCTTTATGAATATCATGCAGCTAATATTATCAGAAATAAAGAGCAGGGATATGTAATTGTTTTAAAAAAAAGAAGTGGAAATGTGATTCAAAAAATTTATCTTAATGAAGATAAAAAAGATATCAAAAAGATTGAATTATTTGATGGAAATGAAAAATTATTATATTTTGTAGTAATTGATAGCCTGCAAAAGATAAATAAATATCATGTTCCTTTGAAGCTAAGTGTATCAAGCGATAATGGCAATGGATTCAAGATCGATGTTCACAAATACTGGACTGATGTTTCTGTTAATCCATCAATGTTTGTGCTGACACCGCAGTAAGGAGTTTTGTAGCGGTTCACGGTTGTCGGTTATACAGTTCACGGTTTACAGTTATCGGTTCACGGTTGAAAAAACAGAAGGTTTATAAATATTGCACAAGGATCGGCTGCGGAGAACACAGATTTATATTTCACGAGAGGTTAATATATTTTCTGATTTAGATGCGAAAGAATTAATTCAAGAGTTGAAATCAATATCCAAAATGCTTCAATCGTTGCATAGTTCATTGGAAAAACTGTGAACTGTGAACCGACAACTGTAAACTATTACTTTTATGATTGATTCAAAAAAAGTTATCGCCATAGAAGCACGTCTTAGAGATTGCAGGAATGTAATTACTTTGGGAGTTCGACCAAATTTTTCTGATTACAGCCCTCAAGAGGCGGATTTAATTAGAAGCGCAAAAAAAATATATTACCCGACAACTTTTTATGCAGATCTGTTTGATGCAATGGGAAAAAGCACTTTCCCAAGTTATCACACATACAAGTGTGTTCAGGACAAGATTAAACAGACAGCGTTGTTTGATCTGCTGGAGATATCTCATCCCAGAACGCGGGTATTTTACGGAAAGCGTCAAAAACCCACTATTACAGAATATTTTAAATTTCCTTTTATTGGCAAAGTAGCAAGAGGATCCGCCATGGGGAGAGGGGTTTACCTTATAAAAAATAAAGATGACCTTTTTTCCTACTTAAATATTGTTACTCCCGCTTACATTCAGGAATACATACCATCAGATCGCGATATAAGGGTGGTTGTTGTTGGAAATAGAATAGTTCATGCTTACTGGCGGATAGCACCTCCTTCTGATTTCAGAAGTAATATCTCAGTGGGAGGGAGTATTAGTTTAGACCCTGTTCCAGAGGAAGCCCTTGATCTTGCACTTCATACCGCACAGAGCTGCAAATGGAATGATGTAGGCATTGATATCTGTATGTATAAAGATAAATATTATGTTCTTGAAGCAAATATGAAATATGGGAAGGAAGGCTTTCGAAGGGCAGGAATAGATTATATTAAACTCATGGAAGATATGATTGAAAATGGGGACCTGTAATAAAAATGCTTTTGGATAATATAAAATTGGCTTTAAATCAGCGGGAAGCTGAGTCATTATCTCCTTTAGCTGTTTTAAACTCCAAAGGCTTTCGTCGTTCACATGAAGAAAAGCTTAAACATGGATATCGTCAGGCCTTTTCTCTCGATGTCGATAGGATTCTTCATGCTCTTGCATATACAAGGTATATTGATAAAACCCAGGTGTTTTATCTTATTGAGAACGACCACATAACTCACAGAGTGCTGCACGTTCAGCTAGTATCCAAGATAGCCAGAACAATAGGTCGTTTTCTTGGATTAAACGAAGATCTTATTGAGGCAATATCTCTTGGGCATGATATTGGGCATACTCCTTTCGGGCATGATGGTGAAAGGTTTTTGTCTGAGATATGCGAATCTTGCGGCATTGGATATTTTTTACACAGCGTTCAGGGTGTGCAGTTTTTAGACAGGGTAGAACGAAAAGGAAAAGGATGGAATCTATGTCTTCAGACTCTGGATGGAATACTTTGTCATGATGGAGAGATACACAATGAAATGCTTAAGCCTGAGCGAGATAAAACCTTTATAAAACTAGATGAGGAGATTGCAGCAAAAAAAACTGCGCTGGATATGCAACTGATTCCCATGACTCTTGAAGGCTGTGTTGTACGCATGGCAGATACTATCAGCTACATTGGAAGAGACATGGAAGACGCCATGAGATTGAAAGTAATTAAACGTTCCGATATCCCGGAGGATATTGTAAAAATCCTGGGAAATACGAACGGAACAATTGTATATAATCTCGTTACGGATATTATAGAAAACAGCTTTCAAAAATCATATATAGCATTTAGTCCCGAAATATCTGATGCCCTGAAAAGCCTGAAGGATTTTAACCTCGAATATATATATATGAATTCAAAAATTAAAACCAACCTGGACAGAATAAAAGAACTTTTTGAAATGCTTTTTGAAAGATATCTTAATGATGTTGAAAACGAGAATCATTCGTCAGTGATTTTCACAAGATTTTTAGAAGATATGTCATACGATTATATTGAAAATCACAGCAAAGAAGAAATTGTAAGAGACTTTATTGCCGGTATGACGGATAAGTATTTCTTGAGACAGTGCCCAATTGAAATGAGGCCGAAAATTCAAATAAAGTAATAACAGTTAACAGTTTTATGTTTTGATCAACCGTAAACTGTGAACCGTGAACCGTAAACCATTACAATTATATGCATAAAAGCCGTACCTACCGCAATCCGGTAAAAAAAAATGATCTAGTCTCCTTTAATGTGGTCGTTAAAGAAACAGATTTGTTTATACATGCAGGGGAAATCCTTGCGGATAAAACAACGGAATTGGTTTTGAAATATAGAGGATATGTTGAGAGTTATATTAACAGGTATCCTGAATTTGAAAAAACACTTAAACCGTGGCAAATTAACGGTCCTGCGCCGGGCATAGTCAGAGATATGGTAAATGCCGGCAATAAAGCAGGTATTGGGCCGATGGCTGCGGTTGCCGGCGCAATTGCAGAATATGTTGGACTTGATCTTTTATCATCTTCTGATGAAGTTGTTGTAGAAAATGGAGGCGATATTTTTTTAAAGACTAATGAACCGGTTAAAATCGGTATTTTTGCAGGCAAATCTCCATTAAGCTTACGTATTGGATTTCGAATAGATTCAATAAAAAAACCTGTTGGTGTGTGTACATCATCAGGCACTGTCGGACATTCATTAAGCCTTGGCAATGCTGATGCTGTATGTGTATTATCAGAATCATGCCCTCTTGCCGATGCAGCGGCAACTTCAATAGGCAATCATATTAAATCAAAAGCTGATATCCCAAAGGCAATTGATGTTGGGAAAAATATTGAAGGGATTGATGGTATTGCAATTATTATGGGTGACGAAATAGGCTTATGGGGAAATTTGGAACTAATAACTGTAAATAGTCGAGCAGTTAACCAATCGACCAAGGTCAAAGAGAAAAAAAGGTTGAGTTTCATAACGGAAAAGAGTAAAAAAACAGGTATCGGGAATCAGGCGTTGGGTGACAGCAAATGAAAACTGGTTTGAAAACTCAGAGATTAACCAGAGGCAGCGGACAATTAAATTTAAGAACGTCTGAAACTCGCGCATAAGTGAGCCTAAAGAAAAAAGAGTATAATATCAGTTAGAAAAATAGAACGTTATGGCTTGAGTTTATCCTTTTAACAAAAATATATAAAAGTGCCTCTTTTTTCTTAATGCTCACTAATACGCTCAAACAGTCAGCCGTTTTAAATTTAAATGCCCGCCACCTCTGGTTGTTAACAAGTTACTTTTGAGTTTTCAAATTTACTTGACATGACAGGAGAAACAATATGAGAAAGTTTAAGATCGGTTTCTGGGCAATTATTTTTGGATTATTTGGAATAGTTATTTTTCAGAATCAGGATTTTTTTATGGCAAAACAAATTTTGAGCATAGATTTTATTTTTACAAAGTATGAGACACCTGAATTGCATAGAGCAATCCTTTTTGGTGGAATTTTTTTGACAGGATTTATTATCTCATATATATTTACGCTGATCGACAGGCTCAGATTCAGAAAAGTTGTAAAAAGCCTTGGAGCTGAAATAGATTCACAAAATGAAAATATAACATTACTTATCAATGAATTAGAATCAGTAAAAGGCGGTTCATCCGGCAATAACAAAGAAAAAGAGGAGGAAGAAGAGCAAAAGATTGCATGAATCTTTCTAAAGTAACTCCCATGATTAAGCAGTACTTATCCATCAAGGAAAAGTATGCTGATTCAATACTTTTTTATCGAATGGGAGATTTTTATGAAATGTTTTTTGAGGATGCAAAGAC
>JAFDFV010000083.1 GCA_019309665.1 Deltaproteobacteria bacterium
ATTTTGAAAGAACCATCAGCTTTTCTCTATCAACATTAATTCCCGTCATTTCCATTTTCATAAGGACCGGCACAAGGGGCATTTCTACTTTTTCAAAAAGTTCTTCAAGCCCCAAGTCTTTCAGCATGGGCATAAGTACATTGTAAGCCATAAGCGTAATATCGGCATCCTCGCAGGCGTACGGCACAGCCTTTTCAAGGGGAACCTTTGAGAAACAGGAAGCATTTTTACCTTTACCTGCTACTTCCTCGTATAAAATCGTCTTGTGATCGAGAAAATCAAGAGCAATCTGATCAAGATTGTGAGCGCGCTTCGAAGGGTTAATAAGGTAAGATGCCAGCATGGTATCAAATATTACTCCGGAAAGATTTATTCCATGACGTGAAAGGACAATCCAGTCATATTTTATGTTCTGGCCTATTTTTTTTAGTTTATGATTTTCAAGTACCGGCTTAAGCATCTTTAAAACTTCATCCCGCTTAAGCTGTTTTGGTGCGTTTTTATATTCATGAGTGCACGGAATGTAAAAAGCCTCATCAGCCTTTACTGAAAAAGACAAACCCACAAGCTCTGCCGCCATTGGATTTTTAGAGGTAGTTTCAGTATCAATGGCAAATAAGCCTGAAGCCTCTAAAATCGCAATAAGATCGGAAAGCTCATCAATACTCAATACTGCCTTGTATTTCTTTTTTGATAAATCCGCCCCTTTTATAACAGACTGCTGCAACTGCCTGAATTCCAGTTTTTTAAAGAGTCTGGAGAGAACGGCGTTGTCAGGAGCTTTATATTTAAAGTCTTCAGGTGTAAAGGCCAAGGATACTTTGTCATTTATTCTAACAAGTTCTCTGCTCAATAATGCCTGTTCTTTATACCGGACAAGATTTTCATGCTGCTTTTTTTTCTTTATTGTATCTACCTGCTCGTATAAATGCTCCATGCTCCCGAACGTCTTTATCAATGCAAGCGAAGTCTTTGGGCCCATCCCGGGTACGCCGGGAATATTATCGGCAGAATCACCGGAAAGCCCCATAACATCAACCATCTGGCGAGGTTCAAGCCCGTATGTATCTTTAATAAAATCAATATCAATTGTCTTTTCTTTCATTGGGTCCCAGATAATAGATTTATCTGTAACAAGCTGCATGAAATCTTTATCGCCTGTAACCATAATTACAGAAAATCCCGCCTCCTCTGCCTTGCGCGCAAGAGTGCCTATGAGATCGTCAGCTTCGTAGCCAGACATTTCAACAACCGGTAGGTTGAACCCTTTTGTTATATCCTTTATATATGGAATTTGAATTGATAAATCTTCCGGCATGGGAGGACGGTTGGCTTTATAGGCGTCAAACATTTCATGTCTAAAAGTAGGGCCTTTTACGTCAAAAAACATTCCTGCGTATTCTGGATTACGATCTTCTATGAGCTTTAAAAGCATTTTCGTAAAACCCAAAACAGCATTTGTGGGAAGGCCCTTTGAATTGGAAAGTCCCCTGATTGCATGATAAGCACGATAAATATACGCGCTGCCGTCTATCAGGTATATTGTTTTGTCTTTATACATAAAAATTCAGGTTGCAGATTACAGGTTTTATTGGTATCTATTTTTGTAGTGGTTCACGGTTCACGGTTCACGGTTCACGGTTCACGGTTTTATGTTTTATCAACCGTTAACCGCAAACGGTTGCCCATTTTTTTCTTATAGACTTTATCTGCTTTTATCACTAATAGACTAAAACAACAAGGCTGTTTAACTTAATAAAAAGTGCCTAAAGTGAGCTAAAGTGCCTAAAATGCCTAAAGTTATGGTACGCCTTCGGCGTGGCTATAAATTTTCAGGGCTTGGTTATAAGTTCAGATATAAACAAAGTGAGCAAAATTGTATGGTAAAAAAAATTAAAATTGGCAGCGCCAAAGACGCATTCCTTAACCTTAGGCACTTTAATATACTTTAGCTCACTTTAGGCACTTAACGTTTGGGGAACATATATGAAAAAAGGCAAAATAATCACTGAAGACAGTGAAATAAAACATATTCTGGCAGATTCAAAAAACATAGCGGTTTTAGGTTTGAGCCCTAAACCGCAAAGAGACTCCCATATTGTTGCCAAGTATCTTAAAGAACAAGGCTATAAAATTATTCCAGTACGACCCAAGCAAAAGGAGATTCTTGGAGAAAAAGCATATTCATCAATAGAAGATATTAAGGACCCTGTAGATATTGTTAATGTATTTAGAAACTCCTCTCAGATAATGCCGCATGCACATGAAGCTATTCGAATCAAGCCAAAAGTTTTCTGGATGCAGCTTAATATAGAAAATCATGAAGCTGCAAAATTACTGACAAAAGCAGGTATAGATGTTGTAATGAACCATTGCATAAGTGTAGAACATGGCAGACTCTTCAACTAAATTGAAATACCGTGAAAGACGGCTCCGAACAAAGCCAACAAACTGCCATTGCTGCGGCAATAAAGCCCCCTTTTACTGGACATGCAGGTGCGGCTTTGCAATTTGTCAGGAATGCATGTATGAAAATGTCTGGGGAATGTCTTGCAATGGAATAACCTGGCAATGCCCTGACTGCGGAGGGCAGAATAATTTCGGGAATCAATAAAGTAACGGTTTACAGTTCACGGTTCACGGTTTTTTCAATGAACTATGCACCGATTGAAGCATTTTGGATATTGTTTTCAACTCTTGAATTAATTCTTTATCTTCAAAAGAGGACCCCATAATTCTTTTCTACCTTCTGTTTTTTTCAACCGTGAACCGATAACTGTAAACCGTAAACCGTTACCTTAATAACTATGTTCTTTGCCGGGAAATTTGCCTGCCTGCACTTCTTCCACATATTGTTTTATCCCCTTTTTAGCTTCATCAACGATTCCGGCGTATTGCTTAACAAATTTCGGGACATGTCTTTCATTTAATCCAAGGAGATCGTGAAGAACAAGGATTTGTCCGTCACAATACGAGCCCGCACCAATCCCAATGGTCGGAATTGTCAGGGCTTTTGTTATCTTTTCAGAAATTTTAGAAGGAATTCCTTCTAAAACAACAGAAAATGCTCCCGCTGCTTCTATTTCAAGAGCATCTGACATCAGCCGTTCTTCATCACGCTGAACCTTGTAGCCTCCCATTTGATGAACAGACTGAGGGGTAAGGCCGATATGAGCCATTACTGGAATTCCTACTTCTGATATTGCTTTAATTATCTCACTGACCGCTGCGCCTCCTTCAAGTTTAATCGCTGCTGCTCCAGCTTCTTTAAGAAACCTTCCTGCATTGGCAATTGCCTGGCTCTTGCCTGGCTGGTAAGACATAAAAGGCATATCGCCCACAACCATCGCGTTCCGGACGGCTTTGGACACAATCCGGGTATGATAAACCATCTCATCCATTGTAACAGGCAGTGTGCTTGATTCTCCCTGAACCACCATCCCCAATGAATCTCCCACAAGAATAAGGTGCACTCCTGATTCATCAACCATCCTGGCAAATGGAAAGTCATAGGCTGTAAGGGCAACAATCTTTTCACCCTTTTCCTTCATTCTATACAAAGTTTTGATTGTAACCTGTGGCTGCATTGTATTATCCTCTTAACCTATTATTTTTACAGAATTTTTATAAATTTAAACATATCATGTCAAGAAAAACATTAGTATTGACTTAATAAAGTATATTAAGATATAAAATAAGTTTATAAATTAGTAGCCGTTCACGGCTTGAAATTGGAAATTGGGAAGAACAATACAAAAGCATGAAGACCAAATTTCTAATTTCGACGTTCCGTGAACGCTTACCAATTATTATACCATACTCCTTTTTTCTCGTTCCCATGCTCTATCGTGGGAATGCATACCATATGGGTTCCCACACCGGACAATGGGAACCAGGCAAACCTTGAACCTGACAACCTGAGTAGTTAATATAATGATTCAATTAATTAGAGGATTCAAAGATATTCTCCCTGGAGAAGTTGAGCTCTGGCAAAATATAGAAAAAACTACCCGCTCACTTTTTGAGGATTTTGGATTTAAGGAAATCCGACTGCCGATTCTGGAACGTACTGAGCTTTTTGCAAGGAGCATTGGAGAGGATACCGATATTGTAGAAAAAGAAATGTATACTTTCCCTGACAGAAAGGGAGACCTTATTACACTGAGGCCGGAAGCTACAGCATCTGTTGTTCGTTCATATATTCAGCATAAAATGTATGCAAAGGATCCTGTGCGGAAATTTTATAGCATCGGGCCGATGTTTCGAAGAGAAAGACCTCAGAAAGGAAGGTATAGGCAATTTTATCAGATTAATGCCGAAGTGTTTGGTATAGATTCGCCATTTATTGATGCGCAGCTTATTTTTCTGGCTGTGAAACTTTTTTCCATGCTTAAAGTAACGGACGCAAAACCCCACATAAATTCATTGGGTTGCCCGAAATGCCGTTTAAATTTTAAGGAATCTCTTTCTAGTTTTCTTTCATCTGTAACAGAAAAATTGTGCCAGGATTGTCTTAGAAGAAGCAAAAAAAATCCTCTAAGGGCGCTTGACTGCAAAAACTCTTCGTGCCGTGAGGCTATGGTGAATGCACCTGCTCTGATAGATTATTTATGCCCCGAATGCACTCAACACTTTGAAACAGTTAAATATGCGCTTGGAAAATTTAAAATTCCATTTGTAATCGACAAAAGACTGGTTAGGGGTCTGGACTATTATACCCGAACCACCTTTGAAATTCAGACAGGTTTATTAGGCGCCCAGAATGCTGTAGCCGGTGGCGGGCGTTATGATGGTCTGGTAAAGGCTCTGGGAGGGCCTGACCAGCCTGCAATCGGCTTTGCAATAGGCCTTGACAGGCTGGCAGAAATAACAGGACTCAGGGATAAAGACTTTACGCAAAAGCCTGATATTTTTATAGCTGCACTTGGGGAAAAAAGCAGACCTTTAGCTTTTGAATGGAGCTGCAATTTTGGTCTTGAAGGAATTCGGCCTGAAATGGATTTGAGCAATAGAAGCCTGAAAAGCCGGATGAAACGTGCAGACAGGCTTAAAGCCTCGTATGTGCTTATTATAGGAGACAATGAACTTGAAGAAGGATCAGTTATTCTCCGGAATATGACAACTAAAAAACAGATTTTAATCCCTATAGAAAGTTTAGTAGAAAAAGTTAAAGCGGAAATCGAGTTAGTTGCACCTTCGGTGTGAATATAAGTGCCTAAAGTGAGATAAAGTATATTAAAGTGCCTAAAGTTAATGAATGCGCCTTTGGCGCTGCCAATTTTATTTTTTTGCCTGGTTCCCATGCTCCAGCGTGGGAACGAGAAATGAGAGCGAACGTAAATGCTTGATGCCCCGCTTATCAATCAGCACGCCGAAGGCGTACCTCAACTTTAGGCATTTTAGGCACTTTAGCTCACTTTAGGCACTTAAATTTCAGGCACTTATAATTCTTTGTGTAATCGTACAAAAAAATATCAATTACTTTTGACCTGTTTTTGAAAGGAGTAAATGCATTGTCGGATGATATACTTGGAGAAATGAGGAGAACACACAACTGCTGTGAACTTGATGCATCCTCAATCGGCAAGGAAGTTGTGCTTATGGGATGGGTTCAGCGCCGAAGGGACCACGGAGGGGTCATCTTTGTTGACTTGCGGGACAGGGAAGGCCTAACCCAGGTTGTTTTTAATCCCAAGATAGATATAAAAATTCACGAAAAGGCTCATGCGATCAGAAGTGAATATGTAATCGGTGTGCGTGGAATTGTTGATCCAAGGCCTCAAGGAATGACCAATCCGAACCTGAAAACCGGAGAGATAGAAATTACTGTCATTGAACTTAAAATTTTAAATGCAGCTAAAACGCCTGCTTTTTTAATCGAAGATAAAATTGATGTGTCGGAAACAGTACGGCTAAAATATCGCCATATTGATCTCAGGCGTCCACAAATGCAAAAAAATATAATTATGCGCCACAAGGCTGCCGCATCAGTTAGGAACTATCTTGACAAACGCGGATTTCTTGAAATTGAAACCCCTGTATTAACGCGCAGTACTCCTGAAGGTGCAAGAGACTATCTTGTCCCCAGCAGAGTTAATCCCGGCCGGTTTTATGCACTGCCTCAATCACCCCAGCTTTTTAAACAACTTTTGATGATCTCAGGGCTTGACCGCTATTTTCAGATAGTTCGCTGCTTCAGGGACGAAGACCTAAGGGCGGACCGCCAGCCTGAATTTACCCAAATAGATATGGAGATGTCCTTTGTCGGCGAAAAGGATATCATGGATATAACTGAAGGCATGATGAAAGAAATTTTTAATGATGTTCTTGGGATAGAGATCAATCCTCCTTTTTTACGTCTTTCATACAAAGATTCGGTCAGCCGTTTCGGCCTTGACAGACCGGATATTCGCTTTGGCCTTGAACTTAAAGATCTATCGGATATCGTTGGAAAATCCGGGTTCAAGGTTTTCTCCAGTGTTGTTAAAAAAGGTGGAATAGTCAAAGCACTGAATGCAAAAGGCTGCTCATATTTTTCACGGAAAGAAATTGACGATCTTACTGAATTCGTTTCCGTTTACAGGGCAAAAGGCCTTGCCTGGATAAAAGTCAAGGAAGATACATGGCAGTCTCCCATAGCAAAATTTTTTACAGAAGAAGAAAAAGAAGCTTTGGCCAAGCGCCTGGAAATGGAACCCGGAGATCTTGTTTTTTTTATTGCTGATCAACCAAAGGTTACAAATGAAGCTCTGGGGTATCTTAGAAACCATCTTGGGAAAAAGCTGGGCATGATAGACGAAAATGAATTCAGTTTTGTATGGGTTACTGATTTCCCTTTGCTTGAATACGATGAAACAGAAAAAAGGCTTCAGGCATTGCATCATCCTTTTACAGCTCCACTTGAAGAAGATTTAAAATTTTTGAAGGACGACCCTCTTGCCGTAAGATCCAGGGCTTATGATCTTGTTTTAAACGGTTCGGAAATTGGTGGCGGGAGCATCCGTATCCATAAAAAGGATCTACAGGAAAAGGTGTTTGAAGCATTGAGTATGGATAAAGAAACTTATGAAGAAAAATTCGGATTTCTTCTTTCAGCACTTGATTCAGGAGCCCCCCCCCACGGAGGCATTGCATTCGGCTTTGACAGGCTGGCTATGATTCTATGCGGACAGTCTTCCATACGTGATGTTATTGCATTTCCAAAAACCCAGAAGGCCGCATGCCTTCTCACAAATGCACCTGCAGAAACGAGCAAGGTTCAACTCGACGAGCTTTC
>JAFDFV010000415.1 GCA_019309665.1 Deltaproteobacteria bacterium
TGTAGGGGCACGATGCATCGTGCCCCTACTTAGAAAAAAATGTTGCTCAGAAGGAGGAATAAAAAGCTATGAAGAAATATAGTCTTATTGTACTGGTTTTTACGGTTTTCTTTTCGTTGATGTCAATGACAGCGTTAGCTGAAACAGATGCTGAACGCCTGGATCGCCTGGAAGGAGAGATTAAGGATCTGAAGAAAAAGCAAGCCACGACTGAAAATGTATTGTCCAAAGCTGAAAGCGTATGGACCAAATACAACATGCGCCTTTATGGACGGATAAAATTCGATCTTAACTATGACACATCTGAATTCAAGAAATATAATGATTTCATCGGGGTGGTTAAGGAAGATGCCTCAAATGATTCTGTAAATTTCAACCCGAGGGATACCCGTTTCGGGTTTGAGACAAGCCATACAGATGGAAACTGGACAGCTAAGGGCCGTTTTGAAATTGATTTTTACGGGGACACAAACGGGAGCAACCTGATCCCCCGCATGCGCGTCGGATATATAGATCTGGCAAACAATTCATCCGGCACAAGCCTTCGGGCTGGACAGGATTGGATTCCCGTGGCCCAGCAGAATCCGGCTACCATTGATTTTGGTGTCCTGAGCGCTGCCGGCAACGTGTGGTGGCGTCTGCCCCAGGTTACGCTTCGCCAAGAGCTGGGCGACGTGGAACTCCTTTTATCCGCGATGAAGCACCGCCGTGAAGATACTGAAGATGAAGAGAGGATGCCCTGGTTTCTTGGCCGGGTCGCCTATAATTTCGGAGATGGTAACCTTGTTGCCCTGGGTGGTGGTTACCGGACCGGCGAATACATATCTGATGGTGGAGTACATACCGGCAAGGATATAGACCGGTGGCTCGCTGCATTAGAACTCAAGTTAAATTTAGGGCCTGTTCTGCTCAAGGCTGAAGGATTCTGGGGAGAAGCTCTGGGTAAAGACTTTCTCCGCTATGATCCGAATAATCCAAAAGAAATAGAAGCAATAGGTGGTTTTATCAGTCTGACCGCAAATGCTACCGATGATATTACTGTTTCCGCTGGATACGGTATCGACGATCCCAGGAATGATGACATGAAAACAATGAGGGGAACATTAAGTGACAACAGTGACAGGCGGTTTACCAAGAATTCCATCGCGTTTCTAAATACCTGGTATAAAGTTACCAAAGGGGTAAAGGTCGGCGCGGAAATTATGTACGTGGAAACTGAGCGTTTTAGTAGCACCGACGCGGGAATGCGTTACACCCTGTCGACATTCTACAACTTCTGATTCCGGTGAAGGTAACAGTTCACGGTTAACAGTTCACAGTTAACGGTTGATCAAAACATAAAACTGTGAACTGTAAACCGACAACCGTGAACGCTTACTTGTGAAGGATGAGGAGATGGAGCGAACCACTGACCTGATAATGAATATTTTGAGTGTTGTCGCTCTGACAGTAGTTGTATTCCTCTGCCCTGGATGCAACGAGCAAAACAGCCCGATAGACCAGCGCGAAAAGGTTTATCGGGCTCTTTTGCTTGACGGCAATCGTCTTCTGGAAAAAAAGAAGTACCAAAAGGCGGCAGATCTTTTTACGGAGGCTGTTTCCAGGGAGCCTGAAAAGGCTGAGGGCTATCTGACCCGTGGTATTTGTCGATTTTACAAGGGCGATTCAAAACGACAGGACACTTGCCATTGCGTATGCAAATCGCGGCATTGCATACGATCATCTGGGCAGACACAAAGAAGCCCTTTTTGACTACCAAAATGCCTTATCCATTGACTCTGAGGTTGGGAAAGGGCCGGGTTTTATGGAAAGGTTTCTTCATAATAAACCCAAGACCCCGGATTTGCGAGAAAGAGTTAAATTTTTGGAGGAAACACTGAAGACACAACAAACAACAAAAAATGGTTGAAATTCCTTACAACAAAATTATTGAGTTTCTTCGCGGCATTGTCCCTTTTAATGAGCTTCCCCATGAAGTTATAGGCAGTCTTCCCCAAAAGATATCAATTGATTATTTCCCCAGAGAAAGCTTAATCCTTAAGCAGGATGGCTCTTCGTGTGATTATCTCTATATTATTCAGACCGGTGCAGTGGAGAAAACTGTTCGCAAGGATGGTGTTGATATTTTTCTGGAATATAAAGCCGAGAACGATTTTTTCGGAAGCGCTTCTCTTATCAACAGGACAGGCCCTGAATTCAATGTCCGGGCATACGAAGATACGGTATGCTATTTACTTCCCAGGGAGACCTTTGATGAGCTGATGCAAAACCATGCAGGGTTTCACGAATATTTTGCCCTCCAGGTATCCAGGCTTGCGTACCGGCTGAAAAAGGCCCGGACGGGTATTTTTGCGCCTCGCGGGGTATCGGATACAGTGATCTTCCGATCAGACGACTACTTGTTCAATGTCACGGCCGGCGACCTGGTCAAACGGAAACCGCTAACATGCTTACCTTATCAGGAAACCTCTTTTGTGGCCAAATTGATGGCCCGTGAGGGGTGTGGTTCCATTGTTGTGGTTGATGTTCAGAATTGCCCTCAGGGGATTGTTACCAAAAGCGACATGACAGATCGAATTCTTGCAAAAGGAAAGACAGGATCCGAACCAATTAGAACGATCATGAGTGCACCTGTTTTTTCCGTTGCTCCAGAGGAACTGTGTTTCAATGTCCTTTTTAAGATGGCGCGGTTTAATTGTCATCACATCTGTGTTGTTGAGGGAAAGTCGCTTTCAGGCATTATCTCGCAGCATGATCTGATCATACTCCAGGGATCTAATCCCCTTGCTGTGATCAATGACATTCAAAAGCAGACAACCGTTCAAGGGGTTGCACGGCTGGTTAATGCCATGGACCAAATGGTCAAGAGACTTCTCAGTTCCGGTGCATCCTCAAAAGAAATCGCAGCCGTTGTTTCTGAGTGCAATGACCACCTGACACGAAAGATCATCGTCTTAACAGAGGAAGCTCTGAGCGAAGAAGGCATGGGGCATCCTCCTGTTCCTTACTGCTGGCTTGCTCTGGGCAGTGAAGGCCGCAAAGAGCAAACACTGAGAACAGATCAGGATAATGCTATCATTTATTCTGATCCGGAGCCTGGCTCAGAGCAGCATATCCACAACTACTTTCTTCGTCTATCTCAAGGTGTTGTTTCCGGCCTGGAAAGCTGTGGCTTTCCATTATGCAAAGGAGGCATTATGGCCGGCAACCCACAATGGTGCCGGCCGGAAACAGTTTGGAGGCATTACTTTTCATCATGGATCAACGAAGCATCGCCTGAAGACCTGAGAAACTGCACAATTTTTTTCGATTTCCGCCCCCTTGCAGGCGACGCTGTACTGGCCCAAAAACTCCGGACTTTTTTGAATCACAACATTGAAAAAAATCGAGCTTTTTTAAGACATCTTAGCACCAACGCTCTTTATAACGGACCGCCCATCGGTTTTCTCAGGGCGCTTGTGGTTGAAAAGACCGGTGACTACAAGAATGAACTCAATCTAAAAATGAGCGGACTTGTGCCTGTGGTCGATGCCATTCGTGTACTCAGCTTAAGTGAGCAAATCAACGCTACCAACACCTTGAATAGACTGGAAGCTATTACCCGCAAGAAATTGCTTTCCAAAGATATGGCAGAAGATATTAAGGAGGCGTTTAATTTTATTATGTTCCTCAAAATAAATCACCACATAATGCAAAAGGAAAAGGAAATAGAACCGAGTGATTATATCAACCCTAAAGCCCTGTCTAAACTTCAGAGAAAATCCCTTATCGAGGCATTTCATGTGATTAGAGACCTGCAAGGCGAATTAAGAGTGCGTTTTCCGGAAAGCATATAGTTAAAAAAAATCATGTTAAACTTCCTCAAGACTATCAATCTGCGAAAGGTGTATGCCCGGCACACAGGCAGGGACGACATGCCCGAAGCCCTTCGCAAACAATTGGAGGTCAAAGAGGCATATCAGCC
>JAFDFV010000416.1 GCA_019309665.1 Deltaproteobacteria bacterium
AAAACAATAATCTTTTTTGCTTTATCCTGTTCAACTATATGACCATTAACTGAAACATTTTCAAGAACAGGCTGCCCTATGTTAACATTTTCACCGTCTGAAAACATGAGGACTTTGTCAAATGAAACAGGAGCGCCAATATCCCCTGAAATCTTTTCAACTCTCAGGATTTCATCTTTCTGAACTTTATATTGTTTTCCGCCTGAAAAAACTACAGCGTACATGAATTTTCCTCCCTGATAAACTACAATAATATTTAAAATTAAAATTCTAATATTTATTATATTCTTATGTTTTGTCAAGTTATATTTGCATTTTGATTTAACAGTAAATATAAACATAACAATTCAAAGTTTTAGGGTTTTAGGGTTTTTTAAATTAGCGCCCTCGGTGCGGACATAAGTATAAGTGCCTAAAGTGAGCTAAAGTGCCTAAAATGCCTAAAGTTATTGTACGCCTTCGGCGTGCTAATTGATAACACAGAAATATCGACAGTTACCACCTATGCATTAATGGCTTAAGAAACCTATATATCAATAGGCAGAATACCTTAACTTTAGGCACTTTAACATACTTTAGACACTTTAGCTCACTTCAAACTCTATGTTACTTTATCCCTTCGCCAAAGTTAACCATCTAAAAAAAGTATAAACTGGCAAATGAAGGAGTCTCGATTTTGGATGCTTTTTTGAAATATTCAGCGGTCTATATAGATAAAAACAAAACCACCTCTTCCCATCACAAGCTAATTAGTGAAGAACCTCTTAAAATAAATATACTGAATAGATTATATTCTATTATAATGCGAACTCCGGGCGACGAGCTGCCACTTGCTGCCGGATTTTGTCTTTCCGAGGGTGTTGTGGATAAACCAGACGATATTGAATCACTATCTTTTTCAAATAAATCAGATGGTAATAAAGTTAACCTGTTACTGAATAAATCAAGAAGAAATAAGATTTCTCAATTGTTTGCAAAATTTTTTTTATCATCCCAAAAGGAATTTAATATTAGCTATTCACATATAATTAGAAATCACTGCCAGGTCATTTGCCCTGTAGAAAAAAATAATATTAAATTAGACTTCACTAATGCTCTTTACCGCCTCGAAAATCTTTCCTCTATTCAGCCTCTACGAAAAAACACGCGCTCATCTCACGCAGCAGCCCTTTACAGCTCAGATTTTGAACTATTATCTATTTCTGAAGACGTCGGCCGGCATAATGCTCTTGATAAATCAATAGGCAAACTCTTTCTCGACAACACGCTCTGCAAAGCATCTCTATTAATTCTTTCTTCGCGAATAAATTGCGAACTTGTCCAAAAAGCCGCGAGAGCCGGTATTCCAGTGATTTTTGCAATATCACGTCCAACATACAATGCCATTAAGCTTGCATCACAGCTAAACATCACAATAGCGTGCCTTGCCGAAAAATCCGGTTTATATGTGTTCTGCGGCAAATCTCGTCTCGTATAATTAAAATAAGGTAATTCACCACTGATTTTCACGGAATTACACTGAATTATCAAAATATTCTTCTCAACGTTATAATTATTTCTAAATTCTTTATATACTTCCCGTATAGTAACTTATTCGTTGTTTGCAATTTTCAGTGAAACTCCATGTTGTTCTGTGGTAAACTTTTACAAAATAAAAAGGGCTTGTCCAATTAATAGAACAAACCCTTTTTTAATCAGCGATAATTATTTCTATTTCTTAAACTTAGCAGCTCTCACAACTATCTTTTAGGCCCCCAACCTCTTCCTTAACGCCCACAGCTACCTTGAATAGAATAGTTAGTATAAGCAATCCTGTTGCATATACACCAAGGGTGATAAGAATTTCAGGCAGCGTAGGCATATATTCAGTAACATGATGAAGCGGATTGGGTACAAAACCACCTGAAATCATACCCATGCCCTTATCAATCCAGGTACCTATGAACAAAATCACACAGGCAAAAGCAAGTACACTCTCATTCTTTCTTGCAGCAGGGATTATCAGTAAAACAATGCTTGTCGCCATAAGGGCCATTGATGTCCACATCCAGGGGACTAAAGCCCCGTGCCCGTGAAGTCCGGCAAAAAGGTATTGCATATGGGACATATGGCTTGGTATTCTACTATAGAATACCACAAAAACTTCACACAGCAGGAAAAACACATTAATAATTATGGCATAAGTAACTATCTTGGCCAAAGATTGAATCTGCTCTTTTCCCGGATCAAACTTGGTTAACTTTCTGATTATAAGGCACAACAAAATTAACAATGCAGGACCGGCGGCAAAAGCCGAGGCAAGAAATCTTGGCGCAAGAATAGCGGTCATCCAGAATCCTCTTCCAGGCAAACCGCAGTATAGAAATGCCGTAACCGTATGTATGGCTGGTGCCCATATAATTGATGTAATTATCAATGGTTTAACCCACTTTGCATAGTGAATATTATTTCGTTCAGCCTCAAGA
>JAFDFV010000417.1 GCA_019309665.1 Deltaproteobacteria bacterium
GCGTATTCTTTTCGTTCATTTGTAATAATAATGTTTTTTATGGCTTTTATGTGCCTGCTGGTTGATTCGACCTTTTATATTATATCAAATGCCGAAGTAGTTTTATCCGGGCATAAAAATTTAATTGATCTGGTTGTTATGCTGGAAGAAAAATTTAGATTATATTATGTGCCGATGTCGGCAGGGATATTCGGTTTGATTGGTATCCTGCTCTGGGTTTGCATGAGGTTTTTATTTGTAAATTTGTTAAAAACATCTGATAAAGCAATCGTAGATAAAAAAGATGATACAAAAGTTAAAGGTTCTTTGGACAAGAAAGAAAAGAAAAATAATGACAGGCGCTTATTTTTACATCTGCTTTCTGTGTTTCAACGAGAAGGGCGTCTAATGGATTTTTTCTCCGAAGATCTTAATCATTATGAAGATTCACAGATAGGCGCTGCTGTTCGAAATATTCATGAAAGCTGTAAGAAAGTTGTTGATAAAGCCATATCTCCGGAAAGTGTAATCAGCGAAAAGGAAGGCGATCAGATAACAATCCAGCATGATTTTGATCCAACTACTATAAAGTTAACAGGCAATGTTACAGGTGAGCCGCCCTTTAAAGGTATCGTTCGCCACAGAGGCTGGAAGGCTAAGAGATTAGAAATGCCGACTCTGTCGGGCAGTCAGGATCCTGGTATAATTGCTCCCGCAGAAGTCGAAATAGTATAACAGCTTACCAAATTGAATATTGGTAACACTTTAGCGCTTTTAAATATTATTTTTTTGGACAGGATTTGCAAGATATTCAGGATTTAAACTATTGTAGCCGTTCACGGCTTGAAACTTGAAATTGGAAATTGGGTAGAACAGTACAAAAGCATGAGGGCCAAATTTCTAATTTCAATGTTCCGTGAACGCTTACAAATCTTGTTTATCCTGTTATCCTGTCAGATTCTTTTTCAAAAGGCTAAATTGTTACGAATATGGAATATTCAATCCAATGACCAGCAACCAGCAAAAGGAGTTTTATGTTGTCCGAACCGGTTTATATAATTGGGATAGATTTAGGCACAACCAATAGTGTTGCAGCTTATACTGAAGCTAATATTACCGAGGGTGAAAGTTCCGATATAAAGATACTTAAGATACCCCAGTTAACAGGTCCGGGAACGGTAGAGAAAAGAGAAATACTGCCTTCTTTTATTCTTATGCACGAAAAAAACGATGTTATGGATGAAGCGCTTAATCTGCCATGGGATAATGAAACTCATTATGTTGTTGGCGAGCATGCCAGAGATAGAGGTGCGGAAATTCCAGGCCGCCTGATTTCTTCATCCAAATCCTGGCTTTGCAATACAATGATTGACAGAAATAAGCCGGTTCTTCCATGGGGAGGTGAGAACAAAGAGGCAAAGCTTTCGCCGGTTGAGGCTTCAGCAGCCATATTGCGGCATATTCGCGATGCATGGAATAACATAATAGCCGGAGATGATGAAAAATTATTAATTCAAAATCAGGAAATTTTTCTAACTGTTCCTGCTTCGTTTGATGCTGTTGCAAGAGAACTTACTGTAAAATCTGCCGGTCTTGCAGGTCTATCGAATGTTACTTTGCTTGAGGAACCCCAGGCTGCATTTTATGCATGGATCGAATCTTCAGGTAATAAATGGAGAGATAGTATTAAAGAGGGAGACCTTGTTCTTGTATGCGATATCGGTGGAGGCACAAGTGATTTCAGCCTTATCAACGTCTCTGATAATGATGGTAACCTTTTACTCGAAAGAATAGCTGTCGGTGATCATCTTCTTGTTGGAGGTGATAACATGGATCTGGCCCTTGCGTATTTTGTTTCAAGACAGATGGCTGAAAAAGGCACTAAACTCGATTCATGGCAGATGCGTGGTCTTTGGCACAGTTGCCGCAAAGCAAAGGAAAATATATTATCTGATCCTGAAAAAAAGAACTATCCTGTGACAATACTGGGCAGGGGAAGCAGCTTGATAGGTGGTGCAATCAAGACGGAACTTTCAATGAATGAAGTGCAGCAGCTTATTCTTGACGGTTTTTTCCCACAGTGTGAGATAACTGCCGAGCCAATAACAAATCAAAAGACAGGTCTAAAGGAGATTGGCCTTTTGTATGAAGCAGACCCTGCAATCACGCACCACCTCGCACATTTTCTTGGCAGGCATAAAATTGATGGTGAAAGTAACAGGTTGCCGAATGCCATCCTTTTTAACGGCGGCGTTATGAAAGCTGATCCTATAAAAAAACGCATAAAGGAAGTATTATCATCCTGGGCTGGATATGGAAGCTCCTCATCTATCAAAGAGATTGATACAAAAGACTTTGATTTGTCTGTTGCAAGGGGGGCGGTTTATTATGGCCTGGCAAGGCGCGGAGACGGCATACGCATTCGAAGCGGTCTTGGCCAGTCATACTACATTGGTATTGCTGCATCAATGCCTGCGGTGCC
>JAFDFV010000084.1 GCA_019309665.1 Deltaproteobacteria bacterium
GATGAGAATGCGGTGATCGCAGGCATGTCGATTTCTCTGCCGCTTTTTAACAGGAATAAAGGAGCCATTTTGTCAAAAGGTCATGAAGTGACGGCAGCCGGAAAGAAATTCCAGGCATTTTTTGTAGAACGTACTACAGAAGCAGGCACGATCCTTTCTGAGATTGAAAATACCACTGAAGCGTTTTCCGTTTTAACTGAAAAGCTACAGCCAAAGGCAAAAAATGTTTATGCGCTTCTTGAGCGTTACTACAAATATGGAAATATCAGTATCCTTGAAGTTCTTGAAAGCAGACGGAATCTGCTTGAGATTAATCTGCGCCGTATTGATCTGATCACTGAAAATGCGCTTCTTGCTGCCGATCTCATGGAGCTGACGGGAATACCTGTTCAGATTATTAAATAAAAAGTAACTGTTCACGGTTTACAGTTATCGGTTCACGGTTTTATGTTTTGAGCAACCTCAAACTGTGAACTGTGAACCAACAACCGTGAACCGTTACAATAAAGGAGATATAGATGAAACAAAGCAGATTTTTTTTAATTGTTGTTTTCTATGTTCTTCTTCTGCCGGCTGTCTGCCTTGCAATGAAGGAAACGGATCACGACCATGAAAATTGCGACCACGGCCTTCAAGAGATGCAAGACCCTGATAAACATGACGTTCACAGTAAACACGGCGATACGGATGTAAAGCATGAAGAAGGAGAGGGTCATGATGACCATGATCATGAACAAGAGGCAGCAGTCGTTTTAACAGACCGGGCAGTGGAATTTGCCGGATTAACCATTGACGTAGTGAACAAAAAATCCATTGGCAGATTCATAGTGAACAAAAAATCCATTGGCAGATTCATTGAACTGCCGGGTGAAATCGGGTTTAATGAAGATCGGCTGGCCCACATTACACCGCGTTATCCGGGCATTGTAAAAAAAGTGGTAAAACAGCTTGGAGAAACCATTCAAAAAGGTGAGTTGCTGGCTGTTGTGGAAAGTAATGAAAGCCTTACCGCATATGCCATATTGTCCCCGATTTCCGGAAAAATTGTGGAAAAGAATGTGACGCCGGGTGAATTTGTAGGTGAAGATGCCACCCTGTTTATTATCGCCGATCTGGCAACCGTCTGGGTAAATTGCGATGTTTATGCCAAGGACGCAGACCTTGTTGAAAAAGGCCTGGAAATTCTGATAACGGCAGTGGGAACGGACAGGCAGGTTAAGACGACCCTGTCATATGTGGCCCCTGTATACAACACAAGCACCCGCAGCGTGATTGCACGCGCCGTCATTCCGAATACCGACGGAAAATGGCGACCCGGTACATTTATCACCGGGAAAATATCCGTATCCACAAAAAAACCTGTTCTCGTGGTATCGCAGAATGCCGTACAGCTTCTTGACGGGGAAACAGTTGTTTTTGTCCCAAGTGAACATAAAAACGGTTTTGAACCTGTAGTTGTGCAGAAAGGGGTGGAAAACAATCGCCATGTGGAGATCCTTTCCGGATTGGCGGAAGGTGACACCTATGTGGCAACAGGCGCCTTTGAACTAAAAGCAAAAATTGTCACAAGCACCCTGGGCGGTCACGCAGGACACGGGCATTAGGAGACGAATATGATTGAAAAAATTATTGCTCTGTCATTAAAGAAACGGCTGATTATTGTCCTGCTTCTAATTTCCCTTATAGCCGCCGGCGTTTATCAATACCGCCGATTGCCCACAGATGCCTTTCCCGACATATCACCGGTGATGGTCCCGATTTTTGCAGAAGCCCACGGCATGGCGCCGGAAGAAATTGAACGGCTAATCACGTTTCCCATTGAGTCGGCCATGAACGGGCTTCCGGGGGTAAAGCTGGTCAAATCCACGTCTGCATTCGGCATGGCGGTAATATATGTCTATTTCAAGGATAATGTAGATATCTATTTTGCCCGACAGATTGTCTCGGAACGGATGACCGGTGCGATGGCTGATCTGCCGGAAATGCATAATCCGCCAATCCTGGGGCCGATATCAACAGGACTGGGTGAAGTATTTATGTACTATCTTACGGCAGATGATACGGTTGACACAAAGGGCAAGGACAAAAATACCTATCTCCGGGAACTCAATGACTGGTTTGTAAAGTTTCAATTGCAGACCGTGCCGGGGGTGACCGAAATCCTGTCCATGGGCGGTCACATACTCCAGTACCAAATAAAAGTAAATCCACATTTGCTGAACAAGTATGACCTGGGACTTGAGGATCTGGAAGCAGCCATCACCGGCAACAATGCCAATGCCGGCGGTCAGTTTCTTGTTCTGGGTGCAGAAGAGTATCTGGTCCGGGGAGTCGGCCTGATTGAACATCTCGAAGATCTTCGCAATATACAACTGAAAGTCATCAGCGGCACGCCGGTTCGCATCAGGGATGTTGCAGTCGTGGAATTTGGAAATGAAATCCGGCGGGGGGTCGTATCCCGAAACGGAAAAGAGGAAGTGGTTGCCGGAATCGTTATGAAACTATTCGGCGAAAACACATCTGAAGTTATTGCCCGACTCAAGGCAAAAATTCCGGAAGTTCAGACAGCGCTTCCAAAAGGTGTTTCCCTTGTGCCGTATTATGATCAAAGCCGCCTTGTGGCAAATGCCGTGGGTACTGTAAAAAAAGCCCTGCTCCAGGGGGCCGGGCTCATCCTTTTAACCCTTTTGCTGTTTCTCGGCAATGTACGGGCTACATTGATTGTTGCCTTTTCGTTGCCGCTCTGTGCACTTATTGCAGTCCTGTTCATGGGAATAACCGGCATGTCCGCCAATCTCATGTCCCTGGGGGGAATTGCCATAGCCATCGGCATGCTTGGCGATGCCTCGATTGTCATGGTAGAAAATATTCACCGGCACCTGTCCGATGAAAAAAACAAAGGACGCAATCCGTTCAAACTGATCGTGACCGCAGGAAAAGAAGTGGGAAACCCGATCCTGTTTTCCGTTGCCATCATCATTATCGTATTTCTTCCCCTTTTCACCCTGCAAGGCGTTGAGGGAAAGATGTTTTCACCCATGGCATTTACCATTTCGTTTGCCATGCTGGGTTCGGCAGCAGCAGCGCTTCTGTTTGCCCCTGTGCTGGCGTCGCTTTTTTTGCGGGCCGGCCCCGGCAAAGAGTTTGTCTTTATCGCTGTTCTTAAACAGATATATGGTTTTCTGCTTACTGTCGCACTGAAAATCAAAGTCTTCATTGTTATCCTGGTACCGGCAGTATTTGCAATATCCGTAATGCTCTTTTTTAGACTGGGGACAGAATTTATTCCGGTGCTTGAGGAAGGAGTGATACAGGTGAACATTACCATGGCGCCGTCCATATCACTTGAAAAAGCTACAGATACTATTATGAAACTTGAACGCAGTATTCTGCGATATCAGGAAATTGAATCAACTATCGCCAAAATTGGCCGCCCGGAAGCAGGCAGCCATCCCCATCCGGTAAACTTTGCCGCCATCCAGATGACATTAAAACCAAAGGAGCAGTGGAAAAACCACAAAGACAAAAACGAGCTGATTGCGTCCCTAAATGAGGAAATGTCACAGTACCCGGGAATTCAGCTTAATTTCACCCAACCCATACAGAACCTCTTTGACGAACTTCTTTCCGGTGTCCGAACCCAACTGGCCATAAAGTTGTTTGGCGATGATCTTGATGTTCTGAGAAAAAAGGCAGAGGAAATCCGGGAGACAATTGAAGGCATCCCCGGCCTGGTGGACCTGTCCACGGAACAAAGCTTTGGTCAGCCCCAGGTGCAGATTATCGCAGATCGAAATGCCTGCGCACGATACGGGGTGAATGTGTCGGAAATACTGGAGCTTGTAGAACTGGCCGTGGGCGGTGAGGTGGTGGACCAGATATTTTTAAATACCAGACGGTTCGGCATCCATTTGCGGTATGATGAAAAATACCGTGATAATCCGGAAACCATTGAGAACCTTCTGGTTCATATATCGGACAACAGCAGGATTCCCCTGTCACAGGTGGCTACGGTTAAAAAGCTGGTGGGCCCCATCCAGATTAATCGTGAAAAAAATCAGCGACGATGGTTGATTTCGGCAAATGTCCGCGGTCGTGACATGGGCGGCGTGGTCACCGATATTCAGAAAAATATCAGGGAGACGATTCAATTGCCGCCGGGCTATCATCTTGAATACGGCGGGCAGTTTGAAAATCAACAGCGGGCCATGAAACGGCTGACCGTCATTGTTCCCACAGTGCTTCTCCTGATTTTTCTTATGCTCTATCTCAGCCTCGGGTATTTCCGGTATGCGCTGCTCATTTATACCAGTGTGCCCCTTGCCCTTATCGGCGGCATTTTTGCATTGTTTTTCACCGGAGAATACCTGTCTGTTCCGGCGTCGGTCGGTTTTATCGCCCTTTTTGGTATTGCCGTGCAGAACGGTCTTGTGCTGGTTTCGTATATCAACCAGCTACGGGAGACCGGCATGACGACGATGGATGCGGTCATGGAGGGGGCGCTGCTTCGTCTCAGGCCTGTTTTGATGACGGCATTGACAACCATTTTAGGACTTGTCCCGCTTCTTCTGTCAAGCGGGCTGGGCTCTGAAGTTCAGCGTCCACTTGCAATGGTTGTTGTGGGCGGTCTTGTTTCTTCAACCATGTTAACCCTGCTGGTGATTCCTGTTATCTACCCCTGGTTTGCTGTTCGACAGGATTATGAAATCAACGGGGTTAAAAACAAATAAAATAAGCCGAATTCAAAGGAGAGGGTATGAAAAATCAAACTATTACCATCACGTTAGTTATTTTTTTTGCAGGAATTGTTTTGTCCGGGTGTTCGTTTTCCAATATGAATCTTGCGGACAATAAAACGTATACAGTTGAATGCAAAAAGTCCAGCGACCGGATATCGATACGATCTGTAAAAATTTATGAGGATGACGGAATCACAGTCGTCAGCGGAAAAATCAAATTGCATAAAAATCGGCGTATCAACCCTGAAAGTGCAGTGCAGACTGAAACACGTTTCACCCGGTGCATCGCAGCGTAATGTGCAGGATCTCTTCCGGTTTCCACAATCGCATGCACGGCCACCATATGCCGGTACCCCGGCAGACGATAAGTGTCATCCCGCCGACCGCATACTTCCCCTGCAACATCGGATAGGCGAGGCTGACCAGGTAGATGAAAAAAGCAAACACAATATGGCTAAAAAACGAAGAAAGATCGATAAACAACAAAATTTGTAGAAACCAAAAAAACGGCCAGGCTTTTTCAGTCAGAGTTCTCCTTTTGTTAGCCGCTATTGTAAGTATGGTTATCTATGCTCGTTCATATGCTTTTAAGAAATCACCTCGGCTTATATTTGTTTATGTGCAAATAGTTCGCAATGTGGAACTTTTCAGCTTGGGATGATTTGGCATAGTCAATGGGGTTTTTGTTCCATCTGAGTTTTCTTTGACCATCGCAATATGTTCACGTTCTTTCACAAGTTCAAAGCCAAGTCGTTTTAAAGCCTTAATCACTCTCGATTTCGGAGCATCAATAGGGAATTTAGGCATTGACTGATACTCCAGTCTCAGCTACAAATGCTTCTAAAATTGGTTCATCCACTTCAAAAGTTTCATCTCCAAATGTTTCGATATGAAACTGGATTGCAGATTTTACACTTATTAAGACTTCTTCGTATGTATCACCTTCACTTACTACCACGCCTTTCAAGCCAAGTGGATATGCAACATAACCATCAGAATGTTTTTCTACAATAATTTTAAATTGTTTGTTCATATTAAATCTCCATTAATTCTATTTCCGGCTAACGTACGCATCACCTGCACCCAAAGCTAACAAAAACCTTGGCAAATACAACTTTTAACAAGGCCTTCGTAAAAGTAAAAAACGGCTCGGCTTTGGGTGTCAGCGTGAATGCGGTTGTTATACGCCCGATATCCATCTTGCAAGATTTTGTTTCAGTCTACTGAGCCGATCATGAGATATCTGCCCCAACTTCCCCAAAAGTATATCTTCCTCAACAACGGCAAGTCTGCTGACACGGATTACACTTGGCAATTTTAAGCCGGACCGTATAAAATCTGAATCCTTTGTAGTGACAACCTCATCTGATTCCTGTATCTTTTGATGAAGTTGGGAGGATATCATACAAATGAGCCAATCATCATATCGGCCAGGCATTTTACGCAATACAAGCGCAGGACGAAGCTTTCCTGCTTGCTGATCAGTTTGGGGAAATTTAAAAAGAGTAATTAGTCCTTCAGAAATCATGAGAAAGATTCCTTGAGATCATTCAGCGAGTAATGTGATTGCTCATTTTCCATGCCACGCATTGCTGATGAAAGCGATAAGGTTGACCAGTCAATATTTTCTTGCCTTTCTGTTTTTAATTTTAAATATTCGATAAAATCCAAAACTTCTATTTGTTTTAATTCCGGCAATTCTTTTACATTGTTAATAATCTTATTTGCCAAACTCATAGCATACCCTCCTTGTCAAAATATGGGATAGAACTAATCTATTTCTAACGTACGCTGCGGTCAGGGGCAGCCAGGGCTTCCACTGATTTTGTAAAAGCGGTAAATTCACAATTTATCGACACTTTTACAAATCGGCACGGCCCTTGCTGTCGCCTGCACTGGCTTGTTCTGTGCCCTACAGCAAGTGTTTGTTAAGTTCGTCGTCTAAGGTGTCTACGACCAGGGGAACAACCTGAATCTCGAACCATTCGAGGAGGTCGTCGACCTTAGTCCTATTTTTGGGCCAATGTTGATCGTCAATTTCACGGAGCATCAGCTCCCATTCGAATATCGTATGAGCTAAGCCATCTGGAATGAGTTAGGACGGCGGCTCTTTCGTTTCTATTTTTGGTAAAAGGTAGGAGTGGGTGTATTCTCGTACCTCAGCAAATGTCTCCCTTGCTGAATCCGGTAACGATACGTAAAAATCATAAAATGCCTGCGTTGGTCTTACGACCACGATACTTCTATCAACTTCAAACATACCGAATTCCTTCCTCGCACAGAACAGTGTTGATAAATGTAAAATTTTTCCATGATATAGGACTATATATCTGGAAAATATTTCCACGTATTCGTATATTAAGTTCAACTAAGGTAAATATTTCTTTTGAATTTTTTAACTCTTTTATTTATTATTAAATTTTATATAGTAACAATATAATATAATGAAAATATGGAAATCAAGATGAAATTTAAACCGAATCCAGGACTTGCGGGACGTTGTTGACCATATTGAATAACTTTCCAGGACTTGCATTCGTGCAGAACATTCATAACTCCAAATTGTTTGTGGGTGTGCTTAAGAGAAGGAGATAGCCAAGTCTGCGGCCCCTTGGGGATTCCTATTAAGAGCCAAACGCAGACTCCCCTATTCTTTTTTATTGAACGAAGGAAGTATTTACTCCAAACTCAACCTTAAAATCTGTTGCTTTCACAACCGGCTTCACGGTTTATTATATTTTTGACATGAATAGCTCATATTTGTTGCGCACTGGATTTGTTCATTTGAATTTGATGAGCGGGCAAGGGTTTGATCATTTTCAGCGCATCTAACTCAGATTTCCTTGCAAAATAAAGATCCCATCTTAGCTGAATATTTATCCAGAAGTCAGGTGATACCCTAAAAAACTTTGCAAGCCTCAAAGCTGTACTCGGTGTAATTCCTCTTTTGCCGTTAATTATTTCGTTTACCCTCTGATAATGAAGGGGCTCAATATAATGGTTATGCGTGGCAATTCCTTGAATTATCAAATACTTTCATAAGTTAAATTTATAACTCGATTGGTAGGTTTGACAATATTGTACTGTAATCGAATTTTGTCTTGACAATATCAGGTTAGGGTATTATATTGTCAAACATGAAGAAGAAAAGGATATTATACGAAAATATCTGGAAAATGCTTTCTATGCATAAGCAAATGGTTTTTATTGCCGGGCCGAGACAGGCAGG
>JAFDFV010000418.1 GCA_019309665.1 Deltaproteobacteria bacterium
TATAGGAATACATTGAGTATTTCGAGGCTTAAAATTTGAGACTGACGCCGAAATTGGGCAAAAGGGGGCGTTTTGTAAAGATCTCACTGGGCCGTTAGCTCAACCAGGCAGAGCACCTGACTCTTAATCAGTAGGTTGAAGGTTCGATTCCTTCACGGCCCACCAAATGAAAAGTTTTCCGGTAAAAGACATAAAAACCATATTTGTAAGAAATGTTCTGCATTACCAAAAATTTGATAACTCAAAAGTAACTAGTTAACAACCAGAGGTGGCGGGCACTTAAATTTAAAACGGCTGACTGTTTGAGCGTATTAGTGAGCATTAAGAAAAAAGAGTCTCTTTTGTATATTCTTGTTAAAAGGATAAACTCAAGTCATAAAGCTCGATTTTTCTGAGTGATATTAATACTCTTTTTTCTTTAGGCTCACTTATGCGTGAGTTTCAGACGTTCTTAAATTTAAATGCCCGCTGCCTCATGTTAATCTCATAATTGAGTTTTCAAATTTCTGATTACCAAAAGAAGAGAAGAATTCTATTCAACAAGAAGATGAAATATTCGGATACCTCCAAGAAGAACCTCACCCCGTTCCTTAAGAACATTATCAACTTCATCAAATAATAAAATCGCTGACCTTGCTAAAATTGCTTTGGCAGTTGGTCTTGTCAAACCGCATAAACGGCGGAGGTTGAAGTTTTTATCCAAGAACCGAATGGATTTGTTGATTAAACTTGAAGAAACGGGTTTGATCGATGCTCATCATTTTTAGTAGAAGTGGAGTTTTACGATATGAATAATAATCAAAAAAAACCCAAAGGCGCTGGTAAAAGCAGCTTTGAATTAATTGATCCAAAAAAGTTGGCAGAAATATTATCATTGAAATCAGGTTCTGTTGTACTTGATTTAGCCTGTGGTAAAGGGGCTTACTCTATATTTCTTTCCAGAATCGTTGGCAATGAAGGATTGCTTTACGCTGTAGACCTCTGGAAAGATGGTCTATTACTTTTGGAGGAGCAGATCGAAAAACAAAGCATAACCAACATCATGCCCCTTCTTGCTGATACGACTGAACAAATAGATATAGATGATTACAGTGTAGATTTGTGTTTGATGGCGACTGTCTTGCATGATTTTGAAGAAGCAAATCAAACTGACTCTGTTTTGAGAAAAATTAAAACCTTACTCAGACCAGGAGGATGTTTAGCCGTTATTGAATTTAAAAAGATTGAAGGACCACCGGGGCCACCAATTGGTATTCGATTATCTGAAGATGAAGTAGAAAAGATGGTTACAGAATATGCTTTTACAAAAACGAAAGTCGCTGACATCGGCGACTATAACTACTTGATGACATTTTATTCAGAATAGGTTTAAATAGCGCACCTTTGGTGCGGGTTCAATTGGATGAAACCGAACTGGAAACATTGGTTGCGATCATCATAGATCGAACTGAAGGGTAATTTACTATTTTTACCGAAAACGTGAATCAAGGAACATCAAATGGAAAATAAGGATAATCCAATAATTGGATATAGTGCGTTCATATTCTTTGAAGAATGCTATGAATATAATGAAAATGCATGTTACATTGCTGATTCACCGGAATCTTTGAAAGAATTACTTGAAGGAGTAGATTTCAATATAAAGGATTACAGAATCGATACAATTAAATTAAACGATATTTTAGATGACTATGGGTGTTCATTTGGTGAGTTCGCTATGGAACCGGAAGCATTAAAACGATTCAAGCATGTAGAAGGATTAACATACACAGTCGAACCATATGATAATCCTTTTAATTACGGAGAACCTGACCTGTTTGTCGTTAATATCGATATGAAAAATGATTCTGAGGTCGATAAAGAATATACAATTCCAGAGATACTCGAATCTTTCAGGATATTTGATGGTGTTTACAAAAGAGAACAAATAGATGCTGCCGTTAATTTCAAGGAAGAAATCACTCCCCACCTGATAAAGATTCTTGAAACAGTTCTTGCTGATCCTGAAAAATATGCTTCAGATGAAAATTTAAACGACAATATGTATGCGGTAATGTTGCTGGGGCATTTTAAAGAGCGTGCATCCCATAAAGTCATTGTTGATCTCTTTAGCCTTCCAGATGATTTAGCAGATAAAATATTCGGTGGTATTACCACGTCAAACCTTCCCGTTATTTTATTAAATACATGTGGTGGCTCTATTGAATTAATTAAGTCGTTAATTTTGAACAAAGAGGCTGATGATTTTTGTAGAATATCCGCTTGCGAGGCTTTAGCTTATGCTGTTGTTGAAGGATATGTTTTAAGAGAAGATGTTGTAACATTTTTTGGAACGTTATTTACCGGGCAAGAAACAGATGCGGTTTCTGATTTCTGGGGTCTTATGGCTATTATTGTATGTAATTTATATCCAGAAGAGATCATAGAAATAATCAAGCAGGCGTATTATGATG
>JAFDFV010000085.1 GCA_019309665.1 Deltaproteobacteria bacterium
CATTAAAACAAGGATTGAAACAAATCCTGGAGATCTCCCCTATAATGTGCCCGGGAATTGAAGAGAAGATTCCATTAAAACAAGGATTGAAACCAATCTCCACAGCGGATTGCGAATAATCTAACTTAATTGAAGAGAAGATTCCATTAAAACAAGGATTGAAACCTTCTGTGGTATGTCATTAACAGATAAAAAGATTTATTGAAGAGAAGATTCCATTAAAACAAGGATTGAAACCTATTATAACCATACACAAACATTTCCTTCCCTGTTATTGAAGAGAAGATTCCATTAAAACAAGGATTGAAACGAAAAAGAGAAGCTTTTGCGGTATCTCCCGAAATTATTGAAGAGAAGATTCCATTAAAACAAGGATTGAAACACCGCTGCAGCATCACGGTTGCTGCTAAACTTCCCTATTGAAGAGAAGATTCCATTAAAACAAGGATTGAAACTTGCACTGCTCAACGCTTATTTCTGTACCGAAACCATTGAAGAGAAGATTCCATTAAAACAAGGATTGAAACACCCCTGCAGCATCACGGTTGCTGCTAAACTTCCCTAATTGAAGAGAAGATTCCATTAAAACAAGGATTGAAACATGCAATAGACACAGGTATCAACGCCTTTTCAACAATTGAAGAGAAGATTCCATTAAAACAAGGATTGAAACTTATTTAGATGATCGGCACAATATAATTCGACATCATTGAAGAGAAGATTCCATTAAAACAAGGATTGAAACCCGCTGATGATGGCGGATGTTATGCAGTCGTTGTTATTGAAGAGAAGATTCCATTAAAACAAGGATTGAAACATCATACAGCTCTGACTGGCTGCTGACATCCCCTGATTATTGAAGAGAAGATTCCATTAAAACAAGGATTGAAACTCTTTTATTGATCTCATTATGCTGTCTCCAAAATAAAATTGAAGAGAAGATTCCATTAAAACAAGGATTGAAACCGATAAAATTAAACAGCGCATAGATGGCGCCGATGTTATTGAAGAGAAGATTCCATTAAAACAAGGATTGAAACACTCCAAGCTTCTGCAGATATTTCTTAACTGCAGAAATTGAAGAGAAGATTCCATTAAAACAAGGATTGAAACCAAGTAAGCGACTAATCGCCCCTGTATCTATTAAGATTGAAGAGAAGATTCCATTAAAACAAGGATTGAAACATTCATAAGTCTCCTTATAGAACTCACCTGCCTGGATTGAAGAGAAGATTCCATTAAAACAAGGATTGAAACCAAAGGCTAACAGACAAAGGGATATATACAGGCAAATTGAAGAGAAGATTCCATTAAAACAAGGATTGAAACATACTCTACCGGAACTATCACCATACGTTGAAGACCATTGAAGAGAAGATTCCATTAAAACAAGGATTGAAACACACTACCACCATTTGCAAACTTCCATTAACCCATCATTGAAGAGAAGATTCCATTAAAACAAGGATTGAAACTTCCTATGTGGTGTTACAAGAAAAAGAAAGACAACATTGAAGAGAAGATTCCATTAAAACAAGGATTGAAACATGAAATCAACCTGGTGCCCATGGCCTGGATTGGAAAGATTGAAGAGAAGATTCCATTAAAACAAGGATTGAAACGTAGTTCCAGCAGCCGTTACCTTGCCTGCAATTATCATTGAAGAGAAGATTCCATTCTGCTTGCCTCCGGCTCAGAAAAAAGGTGTCCGTGTCTGCGATGCCGGCGCTTTTTTTCAAACAGCAGGAACGTCTATCGTATAGTACCGGGATAAATTTGTATTAACACCTTTCAAGATATCCCGGCATCTTGCAAGGTGTATGATCCTGAGGCTGTGAGAATTTTTTTATATCACAAAGTTTTTGCCTTGCTGGTTAACATCGCAGCATATATATTTTAGACTAATAGGCTGCATTCTTTTGAATAGCCTTATGAACCTCAACAGTTCTGCCGTCAAGTTTTGCATTATTTAAAGAATTACACACTTTTCCGGCTGCCTGTTTTTCAACTTCAAAAAATGAAAATTCTCTATTAAGACTGATTTCTCCGATCATGCCTGAGCCAATTCCGGATTTATCGCAAATTAAGCGCACAATAGCACCTTCATTGATTTTATCCAGCTTGCCCAAATTAATAAAAAATCGCTGGGTTTTCCCTGACCCGGGGCGTTTTTTTCTTTTTACAGGTTTGGTCTTTGCTCTGGACTCATGCCTGTTTTTGAATTCAGGCCTGGTTTTAGTTCTTGTTTTAGTATTTGCATTAATATCATCCGCATTATGATAATTTTTTAAAAACCGGTTAAATTCTGCTGCAATAAAACGTTTTATTAATTCTTTTTTGTCAAAATTTTCTAATGCTCTGCAAACAGCAGGAAGATAGGCTTCTATTTCAGCCTGATTTACATCGGTATGAATAATTTTTTCCACAAGACCTGATAATTGTTTTTCACAAATGGCTTTGCCGTCAGGCACTTTATTAAATTCAAAACATATATTAAGCCTTTTTGCCAGCATATGAATACGGTGGATTTCTTTTGAATTGATAAGTGCAATTGAAAGACCTGATTTTCCTGCACGCCCTGTTCTTCCGCTTCTATGGGTATAAATTTCTACTTCATCCGGCAGATTATAATGAATTACATGGGTAATATCATCCACATCCAGACCTCTTGCCGCAACATCGGTTGCTACAAGAAGTCTGACAGAACCCTTGCGAAACTTTCGCATCACAGAATCCCTTTGCCCCTGGGATAAATCACCGTGAAGTGCTTCAGCCCGATAACCATCCTGCATCAATAATTCAGCTAAAGCCTGAGTATCTTTTCTGGTTCTGCAAAAAATTAAACCTAAAATATCAGGTGAAAAAGCTATAATCCTCTTTAATCCCAGATATTTGTTTTTTTGTTGAATTGTATGGCATATATGCTTGATATTTTTTGGGCCCTGGCGTTTGCCGCCTATTTGCACTTTTACCGGATCAGTCAGATAATTGTTGGCAATAGCAGAAACGCCCTTGGGCATGGTTGCAGAAAAAAGCCATATTTTTCTATGATCCGGCATTTTTTTTAAGATATTATCAATATCTTCTTGAAATCCCATATTAAGCATTTCATCAGCTTCATCTAAAATTGTATATGAAACTTTTGACAGATTGGCAGCCTTGCGGTTAATCATATCAATAAGCCTGCCTGGAGTAGCTACAATAATTTGAGGCTTGCTTTTAAGCTGTTTAATCTGGGTTGCAATACTGGCTCCGCCATATATAGCAACAATTTTAATTTTGTTCATATATCTGGCAAATTGTTTTAGATCATCCGTAATTTGAAGACATAATTCACGGGTTGGGCATATCACAATTCCCTGAGTATGGAATTTGTTTGAATCAATCAGTTGAATAAGAGGCAGGCCAAAGGCTCCGGTTTTTCCGGTTCCTGTCTGGGCAAGTCCTACAAAATCTTTTTCACCTGAAAGAAGCACAGGCATTGCTTTTTGTTGAATCGGCATAGGAGACTGAAATCCCAGATTCTCAGTTGCCTTAACCAGTTCATCCCTAAGTCCTAATAGTTTGAAACTCATTAAATTCATTCCCTCAAAAAATATTCGGAAGCAGATAAATTTACTGCTCCCGAGAATGTTATTATACACATAAAAAAAGCTGCTCAGACAAATCTGAACAGCTTTCAGACCAGTTTTTACTATTTATAACCATATAAATAACAATTATCAACCTTTTTATCGTAATTTGCAATTTAATATCTCGGAAGGTTATAAATTGCGTTTTTTTCGGTGAACAATGAGCATCAAGAGCAAGGCGCTAAGGCGCGGAATAGAACGCTATTGCAAGTGCTATGAAATTTCCCATGGCGGAATTGATTTGGATAAAGATCTGTAAACAGCATCTGTCTTCAGCCGCATATTTTTTCCATCTGAATCTTCTTTTTCACAAAATACTTTAAGAGAAATATAAAATTTCTGCTTTTTTTTATTAAATATCACAATTTCACAATAATTACCTCTATCATAAATAAACTTATAGGGGTAATCTTGTTTTTCTGAAAGCAATGTCGCCCTGTAAACCTCATCAAATGTTAATGGAATGTGTTCAAAACATATATCATTATGCTCCGGAGCTATATTTACACCAAGTTCATCTGCAAACTGCTCAAGTTCCTCTCGTGTGCAGTTAATAGTCCTGTAATCTCTTCCATCTGATATCTCCTCGCATTCACGGCGAATATACTCCAAAAGAAAACGACCTATCATCTTCTCCTGGCCGGGATCAATTCTGTTTTTTCTTTTCTGATATTTTTTTAATCTGTTATAATTTATAATTGCTCTTTTTAATCCACGAAAAATCGATAATCTCCTGTTTGCGAACTTGAGATCTCGCAATATAATGGTTTTGAAACGATTTATTGCTGCATCCTCCAGGCGTTTAATATCTGATAAGGTCAGTGTCAGCTTTGGGCCTTCTTCCTCAGTAAGACAATAAAGGGCTTCATAAAAAGCCACTTCCGGCATCTCCCCGGAATTCTCAATCCAATCGACTTCTTGTTGCAGATAGCTTTCCCCTGAATTCACTTTTTGTCATGCTCCCGCTTTTTAGTCATCTAAGGCATAGTTATGATTGTTGATTGTTGATTTGTGGAATCGCTTCGCTCTGTCTTTTTGTTATAAAATTAATAGAATACCTTCAATCATCAATCGACAATCATAAATCATCAATCTTCCTCAAAGCTTCTCTTGCGGCATCTCTTACTTCATCAGGATATGTCCCGCCGTATAATATATTTTCCAGCCTGGAAACCATTTCGATATTTCCGGTTTCTCCCAAAACATATATAATATCGCCCTTAATTCGGTCCTCAACGCCTTGAAACTGCTCCCACAGGGGATTAATAACCTGGCCGGCCAGTGCGTTATTCTTTTCGGCAAGATATTCGAATGCCACCATTGCACCAAGACGAACCGGCCATTTTTTATGAATAAGTGTATTAATAAAGGCGGGAAAAATACAGTTATGGTCAAACATCATTTCTGCTACCTGATCGGCATTACCTTCTTTTAACAAGCTAATAATTGATGACGTGCTAAGATTGGAAGGGTTGCGGTTAATAATTATCTCAACTATTTCGTTAAGATTTGTAGTATCGGTCCATCGGAAGTTTTCATCCAGCAAAAGCGTTGGTGCAGATCGAATATTATCCAGCTCTGCAATTTCAGGAAAAAGTGTTCCGTCAATAATTTCAAGCTTTATTAATTTATTTGCAAAAGTAAGGGGGATAAGCTGCTTAACACTTTTCGGGCAAAAAGGACATTGTTTTGCTATATATAATTTAAGTTCAGCGGGAATTTTAACTTTATCAAGTCGATTTCGTACTTCGCCGGTTAATTTAAACGAATTGCCGTCAAGTAAAGTCAGTGCTTCAAGAAATGGCTCCAATTCAGCCTCAAGAGGTATTGCATGGTAATATATACTCCCGCCCACCTTGATGGCAGGCACCTGGTTTTCATCATCCTTGATTTGATTAATACTGAGTTTGGAAGCAAGGTTTGATAATTTGTCGCTGAATTCTCTGAACCCTGCACTTCTTTCATCTTCCGTCAAAATAAGATCTATTTCGATGTTACCGGATAATCCGTCGTTCCATCTTTTAATCGTTTTTTCTTCCTGTGATGTCATTTTTCTCCTATAGACGGCTTTGTAACAAGTTCATCTGCAAGGCGTGCGAATCTTTAGGAATACCGCTATCGCGGCATCCGCAGGATACGTACTCAAAGTACGTCGCAATGACGAAAGATGAAGCACAACACCGCAGATGGACTTGTTACGAAGCCGTCAATTATGATCGAAAACATAGCCTATAGAACGGAGGCTTTTAAAATGCGTCGGCTGTTTGGGATTATCCTCAAAATATTTTCTAAACCTCACAATAAAATTATCTACAGTTCTGGTTGTCGTATCTCTATTGTAACCCCAGCCTATTTCCAAAAGTTTGCTTCTGGAAAGCGGCTTGCCTCGATTTGCAATAAAAAGTTTTAAAAGTTTTACTTCCTGCTCTGTCAGATTTATTTTTCCGCATTTACAGTCTGCAACACAAGTCTCAAAATTGATGTGGTTGCCTCCAAAAGCATAGGTTTTCGGTAATGAAGCAAGACCGGAGCCGTTTATATCATTTTCCCCACGGTTCCAGGATCCCCTGGTTAAAAGTCTTTCAACTCTCAGCAAAAACTCTTCAAGGTTGAAAGGCTTTGAAAGATAATCATCTACTCCATAAGAAAAACCTTTTATCCTGTCATCGGGTTCGCCCTTGGCTGATAAAATAAGTATGGGAATCCGTTCATCCTCAAGACGGATATTTTGAAGCACGGACAATCCGTCAATTCCCGGCAGCATTATATCAAGCACTATCAGATCCGGCATCCATTCTTTCCATTTTTTGAGGCCTGAAACACCGTCTGAAGCAATAATTACATCATATCCCTGGAGGGAAAGATTCAACTTTAAACCTTCCGCTATATGTCTCTCATCTTCAATTACAAGAATACGCTTCTTATCGGCATCATTCATTGGGGCACCCCGCAATCATCAATCCCCAAACCCCATGGGCAAAATTAAAGTAAAAACCGATCCTTTTCCTATTCCCTTACTTTCCGCAATGACTTTTCCTTTATGGATTCGAGCAATATTCTGGACAAGATGCAGGCCAAGACCGCTGCCCTTTGCCGACATATTATCAGACCGGCCGGCCTGATAAAATTTCCTGAATATTTTCTTGGTTTCATTCTTGTCAAACCCAATCCCGTTGTCCTCAAAATGTATATGTAATTCACGCTTTTTGGGTTCAAAAGTAATATCTATTTTGGGTTTTTCCGACGCATTATATTTAACAGCATTAGTCAAAAAATTCATAAGGAGCATCTCAAATAAAGACAAATCTATCCGACAAGAAAAGGACCGGCCGGAAGGATTATGAATATTTATTTCGCAATTCTGAAAAACATGGTTGTTGTTTTTAAGAAATTGTTTAACTGCTTGATTGATATCTACTATAGAGAAATTTCCTTTATAATTCCTGCTTTGAATTCTGGCAAGATTCAATATGCGGTTTATGTTGTCAGAAAGCTGGGTTACATCCTGAAGCATATAGCGGATGTATTTAAGCCGATCTTCTCTGGAAAGCTCATGCTTTAAAAATGTTTCCAGATATCTGGAGTTTTCAGCTCATGGGTAAAATTATTAATAAAATTATGCTGCAGCCTGTATAGTTGTGCTGTTTTCTGGGTATATACAAATATCATCAATATACCCATAAGAATTATACCAACAAGAATCGAAAGAACCATAATAACTACCCAGGTCTGAGGTTCCAGAACTTGACTGGGATCAAGGTCAAATCTTAACATAACAGCTTTAAGTCCTGTGCTGACCTCCATGTACCAGTGGATATACAGGATCAGAGACAATGCCAGGGCTACTACCGATAAAATAAAGATAAGAATCGGATGAAAAAACAGTTTTGATTTATGCATAATTTCAGCTTTCGCAGGAATCCAGAAAACAATACCACAATTTATTGAAATGTTACAACCTTACTTTATCCGTAGCCGTTCACGGCTTGAAACTTGAAATTGTAAATTTGGCCTTCATGCTTTTGTACCGTTCTTCCCAATTTCTAATTTCGACGTTCCGTGAACGTTTACCTTTACTCTAAGGGCTCGGTCAAAAATAACTTGGTAGAATTTGCGCCCGAATTTGCCGTAGATTTAATTGATCTGATTGAGCAAAACCGCAAGAATAGCGAGCTATTTCGAGGACTTTTGCGATTGAAGATCGGTTAAAGATATGGTGAAGTCGGGATGCAAAAATGCCAAGTTATTTTTGACCGAGCCCTAATGGTTAGTTTAAACCTAAATTAAAGATTTGTAAAACTTTTGTAAAATATAAAAACAGTACTGTAATTTTTAACTGTTTTATATTATAAAACTTTTTTGCGATAAAATTAAAGGGTCAATAAATGAAAAACTATTATCATGAATTTCATATTCCGGTTATGGGTACCGGTCACTCTGTTGATACACCCATACGTGTAGCCTGTTTAGGCATTACATCGGTTATATCTCTAGTTGATGATCTTTTGCTGGAGAAAATCCGAAAATATTATTCTGAAAAATTCAGCCTGCCTTATTCCAGGATATCGGCAAGCGAAAATAACGGAAGAACGAAAAGAATAACCGCTTATCTTGAAACAGTACAGGAAATTGTACGTATTAAAATTGACAGGATAAAGAAACAACCGTTTTTCAAAAATAATGAAAAAAGCAAATACTTTGATCTGCTGCCTGAAGAATCTCCTTTAAAAAAGGCATACAACGAACTTTTAAACATGAAAGAAGGATCAAAAAGATCTGCCCTGGAAAAAGAGCTGACAAGTAAAATAATGCCCGGCTCCATTGACGTAAATTTAATGGTAAAAGTTGACCGTACTAATTACGACACTAATGGAGAGCCGTTAAGTGATGAATTCAGCGATGCAAAAACAGGACTTAGGGGCTATGCCGAAAGCAGCCTTGAATCCGCCATTGTATTTTCAGCCGGAATAAACCAGCGCCTGTTCAATTATATGACCCGCTTCAGAGACTTTTACAGGGATAAAACAGGACAAATCAAAAAGAGAATAATTCTAAAGGTGAGCGATTTTCGATCTGCGCTCATTCAAGGTAAATTCCTGGCCAAAAGAGGCCTGGAAGTTCATGAATTCCGCATTGAGTCAGGGCTCAATTGCGGTGGTCATGCTTTTGCTTCAAATGGAATTTTGCTGCCGACAGCGCTTAAGGAAGTTAAAGAAAAACGTGCAAGACTGGCAGATGAATTTTTACCGCTTATAAAAAAATATTACAGGAAAATGGGCTGGGAATATGCTGAATTCGCCCAAAACAACGGCCCTGTTGTTACGGTTCAGGGCGGTATCGGCAACAATGGAGAGCTGCGCAGACTAAAAGAAGATTTTGGCATGGATCTGACAGGATGGGGCAGTCCTTTTTTGCTGGTTCCGGAAACCACCTGTGTTGACGACTCTACTCTTGAGCTTTTAAGACTGTCAGGTGAAAAAGATCTCTATTTAAGCGATGTCTCTCCTATTGGAGTGCCTTTCAATAATTTACGCAAATCAGGGTCGGAAATATATACCAGCAAAAAGGCTGCGGAAGGCAATCCCGGTTCAGCGTGCCCGAAGAAATTCCTTGTATCCAATACTGAATTTACAGAACAGCCTATTTGTCTGGCATCCAAACAATACCAGAAAATGAAGCTGGAACAAATAAACAAGCAAGTACTTCCGGAGCCGGAAAAAGAAAAGTATAAAAAAAATATTGTACAAAAAACCTGCCTTTGTGATCATCTCGGCAACGGCGCCCTTATTAACCTGGGGATATCCAAAGAAGAAAATTCTCCCCAGTCAATATGCCCCGGGCCCAATATAGCATGGTTTAACAAAATTTATACTTTAAAAGAAATGGTTGATCATATATATGGAAGGGGCCGGTCTTTAATCCCGGCTGAACGACCGCATATGTTTGCCAAGGAAATCGAAATGTATGTTGATTATTTTGAAAAGCAGGTAAAGATTTGTGATTATTCGCCCAGGGAAGTCAAAAACTTGAAGGAATTTAAGGAAAATTTAGAAAAAGGCATGAACCTCTGTCTAAGCATAGCCCAGAAACAGCCTTTTGAAGGAGAAAACCTGGCTTCTATTCCTTGCTGTGTGGAAAAACAAAAGACCAGACTGGAATCCATTTACTCTGATCTTGAAAAATTAGTTAATAAACGATCTGAAAACCTCATTTTCCTGCAAACAAAACATTCTGTAGAGTCTGAGCAGAAAATTGCTCATGGTGTTTAGGTGGATAGGCTAAAGGCTGTTATTATACAAGCGGACCGGCCTTTTTAATTTCACCGCCGTAATATGTCCCACATATCAAAATAATTTTTTTGGTAAAATTAACCAGAATAAAAGTTTCTGAATTGATTTCATCAAGTTCAGGATTGCCAAGAAATTTCGGCATGGCAATTACGGTAAATTCCGGACTAAAATTAACAAGCTGATTACGGTCCCTTATGCGAAGTAAAAGATTTCTTGCAAAAAGCGCCTGCCAGGCAAATTCGGTAATTACTCTTATTGACACACGATATCTGTTATCAGCGCCCGCATATGAATCCTGCACATATATTTCACGATCCTGTAAATAGGCTTTAACGCGTTCAAAAACATGATCAAATTTTTTAGCATCATATGGAACATTTACATTGCCCCAGTTAATCTTGTCAGCAGTATTTTCATCTTTTACGATAAATTTGTCATCAGGAGCACGGCCTGTGCT
>JAFDFV010000086.1 GCA_019309665.1 Deltaproteobacteria bacterium
ATTTCAGTACCAGGATAGCAATCTCAAGTTCAACTGAAACAAAAAATATCAGGCATGGCGTTACAATTATATCAACCGGGGCAAATCCGCTCAGAACTGATGAATACCTTTATGGAAAAAATTCCAGCGTTTTAAGCTGGTTCCAGTTAGATAAAATGTTATCCGAAGAACTCAATACAATCAAAAAGGCAAATGCCTGGGTCTTCATACTTTGTGTAGGCTCAAGGGAACCTGAAAGGCCATATTGCAGCAAGATTTGCTGCTCCAGTGCACTTCGAAATGCCCTGGAGCTCAAAAAGCTAAATCCGGACATGGAAATATATGTGCTCTACAGGGATATGCGGACATACGGGCTAATTGAATATTTATACACAGAGGCCAGGGATAAAGGGATAGTATTTATCAGATATAAACTTGACGGCAAACCAGAGGTGAATGAAGACCAGTATGGCAGGCTCAAGGTGCGGATTCTCGACAATCTTCTTGGAGAACATATAATAATTCAACCTGATTTTATAACTTTGCAGACAGCGATTGTTCCTGGAAATAATGAAAATTTGGCAAAGCTTTTTAAGTTGCCTGTTAATCAAGATGGTTTTTTTAGTGAAGCCCATAAAAAATTTAAACCAGTTGAATTTTCTGCAAAGGGTATTTATTTTGCGGGCCTTGCTCATTACCCAAAGCCCATTGATGAAACTATTTCTCAGGCACAGGCTGCCGCAGCTAAGGCTGTAACTGTTCTTTCTAAAGAATACATTACAACCGGTAATGAAGTCGCATCAATTGATCTGGAATTATGTGCCGCATGTCTGACATGTGCCAGGGTTTGTCCTTCCGGTGCGGTGATTATAAATGCTATAGGCAAGCCATATGTTGAACCGGCAAAATGTCGGGGGTGCGGCATCTGCGTTGTTGAATGCCCAACCAGGGCTATCGCTTTAGAACATTTCAAGAGCGATCCGCTATTAAGGAACGTGGACGAAGCGCTTTTGGAACAACGGTTCACGGTTTACAGTTCACAGTTCACGGTTAAAGAGCAATGAAGATTAAATACAACCAACCCTGAACCTATGAACGGAATATGTAGAATGGTAGATAAATTCGAGCCTTTAATTATTGCCTTTTGTTGCAATTACTGCCCCTCTTGCTCAGTCGACCTGGCAGAGTCGGCAAAATTGCAGTATCCGCCTAACATAAGGATAATTAAGGTGCCTTGCATAGGAGCAGTCGGGACAATACATATTCTTAAGGCTTTGGAAAACGGGGCCGATGGCGTGTGTTTGATGGGATGCCTGGAAGGAAATTGTGAGTATTCGACTGGAAATTTCAGGGCAAGGAAGCGAGTTCAATATGTTAAAAAATTACTTGGAAAACTATCAATAGAAAAAGAAAGATTGGAGATCTATAATCTTTCAGCCGCTGAAGCCCACAGGTTTTGCAAGCTGGCCGGAGAAGTAACTGAAACAGTCAGAACTTTGGGCCCAATACCATTGAAAATAGATAACTCTAAAATATAGGAAGAGTGATGATTATGAAATCGGGCAGTAATCTAGAAAAAATATTATCCAGCGGACAGTTTTCTGTAACTGCTGAATGCGGTCCTCCAAAGGGCACCTCTGCAAAGGTGATTCAGAAAAAGGGAGAACTCCTCAAATCCCATTGCGACGCCTTGAATGTTACTGATAACCAGACGGCAATCGTTCGACTGTCAAGCTTGAGCGGGAGCGTAATTTTAAAACAGGTTGACGTAGAGCCGGTAATGCAGATGGTCGTGCGGGATCGAAACCGTCTTGCTATTCAAAGCGATATCTTAGGGGCTGTTGCGTTGGGGATTCGAAATGTATTATGCCTTTCCGGCGATCATCAGAAGTTTGGCAACCATCCCACAGCCAAGGGTGTATATGATATTGATTCTATGCAGCTTCTTCAAACATTAAAACATATGCGCGATGAAAAGAAATTTTTATCCGGAGATGATATATCAGGAGACGTGCCGCTTTTTCTTGGAGCGGCAGCTAATCCTTTTGCCGATCCTTTTGAATTTCGCGTTATCCGACTGGCAAAAAAAATTAAGGCTGGTGCGGACTTTATTCAGACGCAGGCCATCTTTGATGTTCCTAAATTTATCAGATGGATGGATATGGTCAGGGACCGCGGCCTGGATAAAAAGGTACATATTCTGGCCGGAGTAATACCTGTAAAGTCCGTAGGCATGGCACGTTATATGAAGAATAACGTATCCGGATTAAGTGTGCCTGAGGAATTAGTTGATCGGATGGCGAATGCAAAAGATGCAAAAGAAGAGGGCGTAAAAATATGTCTTGAGATTATTGAACAGATAAAAGAGATCAAGGGAATTCATGGTGTTCATATAATGGCTGTTGCCTGGGAAGATATTGTTCCGGGCATTGTGGAAAAGGCAGGACTGATGCCAAGGCCGGCTGTATAATATAAGGGGGTAAAATAATGACTTTTGAGGTACCAAAGGTTTCTTACACAGGAAAAATAAGGGAAATTCCGTTGGGACGGGAAGGAAATACTATTATTGTTGGTGGTGAATCGTGTTATCCGTTTCATCTATTTGAAGGTGAAATGCCCAATCCTCCGAAGATAGCGATGGAGGTTTATGACAGTGAACCCGAAGACTGGCCTGATACGGCATTGGAACCGTTTGCCGACGTTATTAAGGAGCCGGCTGCATGGGCTCGTAAATGCGTTGACACATATGGGGCGGAAATGATTGCATTGCAACTGGCCGGCACCGATCCCAATGATAAGGACATTTCAGCCGACGAGGCTGCTAAAATCACTAAAGAAGTCTCTGATGCAGTGGATGTTCCAATGATTGTCTTTGGATGTAGCAATGTTGAAAAGGATACTGATGTATTAAAGGCGGTTTGCGAAGTTTGTGAGGGCAGGAACTTGATTATAGGCCCTGTTGCAGAAGGAAACTATCGTGCGATTGGGGCAACGGCTATAGGCTATAAGCATACTGTGCTTGCTTCAACGCCAATTGATATAAATCTTGCCAAGCAGCTTAATATTCTTTTAGGGAATTTAAATGTGCCGGATGAAAAGATTATTATTGATCCGTCAACCGGGGCTTTGGGATATGGACTTGAATATTGTTACAGTGTAATGGAACGGATTCGAATGGCAGCGTTGATTCAGGAAGATGAAAGGCTTCAGTTTCCAATCATTTCTAATCTTGCCAGAGAAGTGTGGAAGACAAAAGAGGTTAAAGTACCTGAATCGGAAGCGCCGCTGCTGGGAGATATGAAAAAGAGAGGTATATTGATTGAGGCCTTAACAGCTCAGTGTGTACTCCTTGCCGGAGCTGATATTCTGGTGATGAGACATCCTGAGGCGATTAGTTTGGTCAAAGAATCAATTAAAGATTTAATGACTTGATGAGAGGGATAAACAGTGTCTAAGATAATTTGTTCGGCAGCAATTCGAGGTGCCCACAAAATTGTGGGTATGGCAGAGGAAAAATACGAGGAAGCATTGAAGAAATGGGGGCCTGATCAAGAGATCGGCTTTCCGAATACCACGTATTATCTTCCGATTATTTACGGGATGCTTGGAATTCCTGTAGAGACATTGGGAGATGTTCGCCAGATACTGGACAAGTGCAAAGAGCTTGTCCCGCCGCCTGTAAGCGATAAGGTCTGGCTTCCCTACCTGGCTCCTGCACTTGAAGCCGGCATGGCTACCTATTTTGCAGAAGAGATCATTGAGGCGATACTATATTTGGAGCAGCCCGATTTTTACACAAGGGCAGAGGACCCGCTTCCCGACAACATATGGCTGGGAGCAGCCGACGACGTTATAATGCGAAAACGCGGCGTGGAATTTGTTGATGGTACCGCACCGGGGTTTGCTGCGATATTAGGGGCTGCGCCGAGCATTGAGATTGCGGCAAAGATCGCAATAGAGCTTCAAGAAAAGAATCTATATGTGTTTATGTGCGCGGACCACGAAGGCAAAACCATGTCAGAGCAGTTGGTAGAAGCCGGAGTTCAGGTCGGTTGGCCAACCCGGCTGGTTTCTTTTGGGCCAAGTTACAGGGCAACCGTGTTTGCCATAGGATTTGCAACACGTGTCGCCATGTCCTTTGGCGGGATTAAGCCCGGAGATTTTAAGGGAAACCTTTATTATAATAAAGAGAGGGTATTTGCCTTTGCAATGCCGCTTGGGACTGTGAGTGATGAGTGGTATGCTAATGCGGCAGGGGGTATTAACTGGGGATTCCCGACCATAGCTGACACACCGATTCCTGAAATTCTTCCGACAGGGATCTGTACGTACGAGCATGTAGTCAGTAATGTCCCCCACGATAAGATTGTGGCCAGGGCTATTGAAGTTCGGGGTCTTAAGGTTTCCATCACCAAAGTGGATATTCCCATGTCTTACGGTCCTGCATTTGAGGGAGAGCGTATCCGCAAGGATGATCTCTATTTTGAATGCGGCGGTGGAAGAACTCTGGGAGTTGAACTGACTGTTTCAAAAGACATGTCAGAAGTTGAAGATGGAAAAGTTGAAATGATTGGTCCTGATCTTGATGAGGTTAAAGAGGGGGATAAGCTTCCGTTTGCAATGCTTATAGAGGTGGCCGGCCGGAAGATGCAGTCTGACTTTGAGCCGATATTAGAACGCCAGGTTCATCATCTCGTCAATTATGTTCAGGGCATAATGCACATCGGACAGAGAAACATTATGTGGATCCGGGTTGGCAAGGCCGCTGTTGAAAAAGGATTTTTGCTCAAACACCTCGGCACAGTCATGCATGCCAAGTACCATCAGGATTTTGGAGGTATTGTCGATAAAGTCCAGGTTAAGATTTACACAGAAGAAGAAAATGTCAAAGAAGTTTTAGCGCAGGCAAAGAGAGTATATAAAGAGAGAGATGAGAGAGTTGAAGGCATGACCGATGAAATAGAAGAGACCTATTATTCATGTACATTGTGTCAGTCTTTTGCTCCCAGCCATGTATGCATAATTACCCCTGAACGCGTAGGGATGTGCGGCGCTTATAACTGGCTTGACTGTAAGGCTTCTTTTGAGATCAATCCTACGGGCCCGAATCAGCCTATTATTAAGGGGGAATGTACGGAACCTGTTCTTGGGCGGTGGAAGGGAGTTACTGATTTTGTAAATAAAGCATCACGCCAGAAAGTTGAGCAGGTAAGTGCTTACAGCCTGATGGATTTTCCAATGACGGCATGTGGCTGCTTTGAGTGTGTAGCCACAATCCTTCCCATGTGTAATGGCATTATGGTAGTAAATAGAGATTCCATGGGAATGACACCATGCGGAATGAAGTTTACGACTCTTGCCGGCATGGTAGGTGGTGGAAACCAGACACCCGGTTTTCTTGGTGTAAGTAAACATTATATTTGCAGCAGGAAGTTTTTGCTGGCTGAAGGAGGCTTAAAACGTGTGGTATGGCTTCCAAAAATGCTGAAAGAGGAAATTGCCGAACGCATGAAGCCTATATGCGAGGAAATGGGTATCCCTGATTTTGCGGATATGATTGCTGATGAAACAATTGGAACTACGGAAGAAGAAATTCTTCCTTTTCTTGAGGAGAAAGGGCATCCCGTTCTTACAATGGATCCGTTGATGTAAACGGTTTACGGTTCACGGTTCACGGTTGATCAAAACGTATCAGCCAGAAATTCAGTTCTGTCAGTGGCGAGCAAGTGTGAGAATTAAAGTTTATATTTTGTGTGAGGTTACGTTATTTTCTGACCTCATCGCTATCTAACCGACAACCGTTATAATAAATAGAATGTTTAAATAATCTGTGGAAATCTGCGTAATCTGCGGATGGATTTAAGGAGAAGAATAGTTATGGGACTTTCAGGTATAGAGATTTTTAAAAAGCTTCCAAAGACCAACTGCGGCAAGTGCGGGGTTCCCACCTGCCTGGCTTTTGCCATGAAGCTGGCAACCGGCCAGGCTGAACTCGATGCATGTCCGGATATCTCTGATGATGTGAAAGAAGAGATAGGTGAGGCATCGGCACCTCCTGTGAGAAGTGTAGTTATCGGTACCGGCGACCGTGCAGTAAAGTTGGGCGGGGAAACTGTGTTATTCCGTCATGAAAAACGTTTTGAAAATCCACCCGCATTTACGCTTCTTCTTTCGGATAATATGGATGAAACGGAGATTGCAGCCAGGCTTAAAAAATTTAACGATACTGTCTATGAACGAGTTGGTGTTATATTGAGGCCAGAGCTTGTTGCAATCAAAACAGAGTCCGGAGATGCTTCCAAATTTGGTGCATTAGTTGAGAAAGTTTGCAACCAGACTGATGCGGGTCTGGTATTAATGAACGAAGATGCAGATGCGCTTTCTCAGGCGGCCAGGAGCTGTTCAAACAGAAAACCATTACTTTATGCTGCCAACAAGGATAATTTTGAATCAATGGGCAATCTCGCAAAAGAGCTTTCATGTCCATTAGCCGTTAAGGGCAGCAACCTCGAAGAGTTGTCGGAAGTTTCAGAAAAATTAATTGCAATGGGATTAAAAGATTTAGTCCTGGATTCAGGGGCAAGGACTTCCAGGCAAGCTTTTGAGGATCAGATTATTATAAGAAGAGCTGCTTTGTTAAAGAAATTTAAACCTTTTGGATTTCCGACGATTGTGTTTCCTTGCGAAATGGCCGATAACTTGATAAAGGAAACCATGATTGCCTGCCAGATGACAGCAAAATATGGCGGTGTAATTGTAATGTCGGAAATACAGGGGCACAGCGTATTCCCGCTTTTGCTTGCAAGCATGAATATTTTTACAGATCCTCAACGTCCCATGGCTGTGGATCAGAAGATCTATGAACTCGGTGCTGCAAATGAAAATTCACCGGTTCTTATTACAGGAAATTTTTCTCTTACCTATTTTATTGTTTCCGGTGAGATAGATGCCAGCCGGGTACCATCCTATCTGTTGATAAAAGACACTGAAGGGCTTTCAGTCCTGACTGCCTGGGCCGCAGGTAAATTTGCAGCCGATACTGTTGCGGCCTTTGTTAAGAAATCAGGCATAGAGGAAAAAGTTAAACATCGCAAACTGGTTATTCCCGGTTATCTTGCAACCATAAGCGGAGAACTGGAAGAAGAACTGCCTGATTGGGAAATACTCATAGGGCCAAGAGAGGCAAGTCATCTGCCGGCTTATCTAAAGCAGTGGAGT
>JAFDFV010000419.1 GCA_019309665.1 Deltaproteobacteria bacterium
GATTTCATCTTATCGGGTTTCACGAAAAACTTCCAGGGGAATCTCTATATATATAAACGGCAGGTTTGTACGGGATACAGGAATACAGCGAGCTCTTTTTGAAGGATATGCCGGAAAATTGATCAAGGGGCAGTTCCCTGTTGCGGTTATTTTTATAAAGGTGCCATATGACCAGGTGGATGTAAATGTTCACCCAACAAAACACGAGGTTCGCTTAGCACAGCAAAAGCAGGTTCATAAAGCGCTGACAGGAGCTGTATCAGAAGTATTGCACATAGCTGACCAGCCAAAATGGAGTGCAAAAAATTTTTCCGTGCAAAAGTCTTTTTTTGTTTCAGAGCCTGTTGGCCGGTACAGCAAATCCATCAAAGATATTCCTGATTCTCCTGCTATACAAAAAAGGCTCTGGGAAAAAAAGCATTTTAGTGATTTAAGGGTAGTTGGCCGATTTCATGATACATATATACTGTGCGAATCCGATGAAGAGCTAGTGCTTATTGATCAGCATGCAGCGCATGAACGGGTTCTTTTTGAACATCTGAAAAAACTTTCTATGAATTCAAAATTAGAAGTTCAGAAACTTCTAATGCCTGAAACTATTGATCTCGGATATAGAGAAGCACACATGCTCGAGAAACTTATTCCGGATCTGAAAAAACTCGGACTTGAAATTGAGCCCTTTGGCGGAACAACTTTTGTGGTTAAATCTGTTCCTGCTATTCTTGCAGACAGGGAGATTAAGCCGATTATTCTGGAAATTGCGGAAAAAATGCTGGAATCCGGTTTAACGCAAGGTCTGGAGAAAACAATTGATCAATGCCTGATGCTTATTGCCTGCCATGGAGCAATTAGGGCGAATCAGCAACTTTTGGATAAACAGATAATGGCACTGCTTGCGCAGCTCGATAAATGCGAAAACCCGTCACATTGCCCTCACGGACGCCCCACCTGGATAAGCTGGACTTTAGAATCTCTTGAAAAATCCTTTAAAAGAATTGTGTAGGAGCGAGGATTAGGGCAGGACCACGTCATTTAAGCTGATAACCTCCTGAATATACAAGAATTACTTACTTATTCAATTTTCAATAAATTCGAAGCTCGAAGCTCGAAATCAGAAACAAACACGAATGACCAAAATTCAAAATTTCAAACATGGTGCAGTGTCATAGATATTGCATAAGTGCCTGATATATTTTGGTCATTTGATATTCGAAATTAGATATTGTTTCGATATTCGTATTTCGGATTTCGGATTTTGAGGTCCCCACAAACTCTAAATATTAGCACTTTAGCACTGACTTTGACGTTTTCTTGGGGGGCAGGGGTCAGGGATTAGGGGCCGGTTTCTACAATATGCGAAAATTGATAACTAAAACAACAGCATATAGCATTTTACAATTATTGTAAATTACAAAAAACTTGACATTTATCTTACAATTTAGTATAAACCCAAATTTTACAAGCAGAGCCCATTTGTTAATAATCATGTTATATTAAGATATTAAGTGCTATGTAATGATAGTTCTGTGTTTATTTCGCTTGGAAAGGGGGGTGAATGAGGAGGACTTAGTTGGGTTAAGGATATTAAACAGATAGTTGTTATTTATATTTGGTGTTTTAAGGAGAAATTTATGATGAAGAAATTATTTGTTATTTTATCAGCAATAATGTTTGCAGTTGTATTTGCAATTCCTGCTATTTTATCAGCAATAATGTTTGCAGTTGTATTTGCAATTCCTGCCGGTGCAACAGACTGGGATTTTTATGGAAGCGTTCGCATGCAGACTTTTAATGAAAATCAGGATGAAAATAATCCTGGTAATGATGATGTTTATGGTGATGACTTAAAATATGACGACAGAGATTCAAGATGGGATCTCAATACTGTTTCACGTATTGGTGCAACGGTACAGAATGGTAATATAAGCGGCCGTTTTGAGTATGGTCATACTAGTTCTGATGTAAGTTTACGAAGACTCTACGGAACCTGGAATTTTGGTCCTGGTGAATTGACTATAGGAAAAGAATATACACCCATTCATTTTGTTACAAATCAGGTTTATGATAATGACTATGGCTTGAGAGGATTTGGTGGATTCTTTACATTCAATCCCATGATTCAGGTTAAAATTGATGGCTTTAAACTGGCATTAATAAGGTCAGGGGTAGGGAATGCTGATGTGCCTGATTTTCGTGACTATGATACTACTTATCCAAAGGTAGAGGCAAGCTATACATGGGCAATGGACACCTTTTCAGTAAAGGCATTTGGCGGCTGGAGTACATTTGAGGTTGTTAATATAAATGACCATTAAAGGCTATGGTTTGGGAAGGTCAGAATGTTGGATTATATGGTCTTACCACCAATCAAGAAGTAGACTTCACGCCTGATTACGAGGCAGGTGATATTAGAGATAATAATGGCTATGGCGGCGTAGCATCCATAGGCGTTAAGATAAACGATGTTATTGGTGTTGAGGCCGGATATGGCTATGTTACAGGTGAAGATGATCCTGTAGGCAAAAATCACAATGATGAGGCATGGGCGGTTTATCTGCAGGCACCGATTACTCTGGCACAAGGTGTAACCGTGGTTCCTGAAATCGGTCATTATGATTATGAGGAAAATGATACTAATGAAGATCAAGGGTATGAAAGCTATTTTGGTGCAAAATGGCAGATCAGCTTTTAGTCATCATTTAAAAATTAGTTTACGATAATAAAAAAACCCGGGCCAAATCGACCCGGGTTTTTTATTGAAGCTGAGGAATTTTTACCTATGGATGAAATTATTCAATGGAAAAAAAGGGGGGAATAAAAAATCCCCCCGGGTTTATTTTTTAGTTAGGTTGTTAGATAAGATTCATTAGAATATGAACTGTAAGGAAAGAGTGTAGTCAGTGAAAGAGTCTTCTTTGTTATTGGCTACTAGATAATCTTTTGCACCATCCTTATATTTTACATTATCAAGACCAAGAGATATCCATGCAGAGTATCCCTCGAAGTAGTAATTAAGAGCAACTGACAAACGATCAGACTTAACGTCTTTATTAGCATAAGCCTTATCTGACTCCATTCTCTCAAATTTTGCCGCAATAGCAGGTTTTCCAAAACCAACTACCTCATCATAAAGGAGTTGCCCCTGAACAAACCAGAATGCACTATCTTGTGATCTACCATCAATTAACTCTCTATGAGTCTTTTTTGCCTTAATGTATCCACATCCTAAATTAGGAACTATACTACCAAATTTCTTTTCAAAAAATGCATCAACAGCATACATCTCATTGTTAAGATCTTTCCATATCTCTTCCTTGGAATATCCTGCACCAATAGTTAATATATCTTTTTTCCCAAGATAAGAATCTTTTCTTGTTCCTTTAAGTGAGGATTCGGGTTTAAATCCTAACATGGTAGGAGTAAACGCAAGCCTTGCTGTGTATCTGAGACCTTTATAGTTGTATTTTTTGTCGGTGTCCTCGTTGTTGGGTTGATTAAATAAACCCAGGTGATATCTGAGCATCCCGTCAAAAGGGTCTCCATAAAACACAACACCAGGCTCTCTAATATTAAGAGCGGTCTTATTTACCTTAAGGCCAAGATCTTTACCTGTAAATACCTCCTGGATATCATACCTATAGAAATAGTCAGTCTGAATTATTTTACCGTAATCAGATCTTTGGTGATATCTGCTGACAGGTATGCGAATCCTCCCAAATCTTACCTTAAATTCAGGAGCAAATAAAAAATTCATCCCGGTCTCTTTCATAACGACTCCATCTTTTTTGTAACCTGATGATCGGTCAGTTCCATCTAATTTTAATGGTTTATAAACGCACTCCCATTGGGTAAAGAACTGAATTAAGTCGTTAATCTGCCCTTTAACATAAAACTCCGCCTCTGTAAGTTCAAAATAGTTCTTACGATAATCTATTGCTTCACTTCTTTTATCAAAATTCTTATAAGACAACTGACCCCTTACAGCAAAATCAGCCCAGGTATCCTCATCAACTTGAACCTTAAACGCATCAGAAGTTACAGCGCAGCTTAAAAGCAAAGCCACTGCAATACTCAGGACCTTCCATAAACTTACTTTCATGTTCATAATTTTTCTCCTTTTTAATTGAAATTGTTCTGTACAAATATTTTCTAGTTTTCGTTCGGGCACTACCTATCTACATTTAATAAACGTTTCAAAGAATCCTCAATGGTTTCAGATGTAAAAGGTTTTTCAATACAATCATGTATGCCCATATTCAAGGCTTTTGCAAACAGTTCTTTGCTTCCATACGCGGTTATCAGTATCTTAACAGCTTCAGAATTTAGTTCATCAGCTTTTTTAAAAAATTCCATACCATCAATACCGGGCAGTTTGTAGTCAGCGATAATTATATCAAAGCTTTCATTAATTAAAGCTTCAAGAGCATCCTCGGCACTTCTAAGCGTTTGCAGATAACAACCTTCATCTTCAAAATACATACTCATTGAATCCCTTATCCACTCATCATCATCTATTAGTAATATTCTCAAATTTTTAATTAATTTCATTTTTTCAAATAACTTAGGAACGTGGACGAATTAACTTCCGCAAGTAGGCGCATAGATTTGGGTCAAATTTGTTCGATCTCAGATCACAAAAGTTGATGGAATAGCGGGCTATTTTGATATTTTTGTGATTTGAGATCGGGCAAAGGTGGCCTGA